>CAYTZF010000315.1:0-3069 GCA_964442265.1 uncultured Sideroxydans sp. | reverse complement strand
AATTCGGCGCGCAGACCGACCATTCCGGTGGCCGGATCGACCGCCATGTCGGAAAAAAATATCTTCCCGCGCCTGGAATAGGCGCTGCCGTCCTCGAGCAGCAATTCCACTTCCGGGCTGGCCGCCCGTTGCAGGCTGCCGCCGTCAATCGCGCGCCGCAAGCGCAGCAAATCCGTGCCGGGTTGGCTGAAGTTGACGTAAATCGGATCGAGTTGCTCGATGGTGGCGAGCAGGGTGGCCGCGCTTTTGCTCGCCAGCGCGCCTTCGGTCACTGCGGTGCGGCCGATGTGGCCGCTGATGGGGGCGGGCACATTGGCGTAGCGCACATCCTCCTCGGCGCGCACCAGCGCCGCTTCGGCCTGCCGCGCGCGGCTGACCGCAAGATCATGGTCCTGCTGGCTGACCATGCCCTTTTCCAGCAGGCGGCGCGCCCGCTCGGCGGCTTGTTGCGCGGCCAGCGTATCCGCTTTTGCCGCGGCCAGCGCGGCCAGATAACTGCGCGCATCGATGCGGAACAGCGGGGTGTCCGCTTTGACCTCGCTGCCCTCGCGAAACAGACGCTGTTCCACCACGCCATCGACGCGCGCGCGCACCTGCGCGGTGCGATAAGCTTGCACGCGTCCGGGCAAGTCCCGGGTCAGCGTCGCGTTGCCCGCCGTGACGGTGATGACTTCGACTTCCGGCGGGGGCGGCATGCCCCCGGGGGGTGCGCCGGGCGCAGCGGGTTTGTCGCCGCAAGCGTTTAGTAGCAGCGGCAGCAGGATGATTGAAATATTCTGGCGGAGGCTCATTTGAAGTTCTCAGCGGGTATGCCGCAACGGGCGAGTGTAGCAAAGGATGCCGGAATAACAACCGCGCCGGCGCTATTGTTTGAGCGCCAGCGCGCGCCCATACAGCGCGTTCTTGTTGAGGCCGGTGATCTGCACTGCCAGACCGACCGCCTGCTTGAGCGGCAGTTCACTCAATAACGCCGCCAGTACCCGCTCCGCTTGCGCATCCAGATCGTCATTGCGCGGTGCGGCGCCCGACAGCAGCAGCACGAATTCGCCGCGCTGGTTGTTGGGGTCGCGGTTGAGCCAGTCCAGCGCCGTGCCAAGCGTGCAACGATGGATATTCTCGAATAACTTGGTCAGCTCGCGCGCGAACACGATCTCGCGCGCGCCGCCGAACACGGCGTGCAAGTCGGCGACGCACTCGAGGATGCGGTGCGGCGCTTCATAGAACACCAGAGTGCAGGACAGGTCGGCCAGCGCTTGCAGCGCGGCGCGGCGCGCCGCCGATTTGTTCGGCAGAAAACCGTGGAACAGAAAATGCGGACTGGCCAGGCCGGAGGCGGAGAGGGCGGCGATGGCAGCCGAGGCGCCGGGAATCGGAATGACACGAAAACCGGCAGCGCGCACCGCCTCGACCAGCAGCGCGCCGGGATCGCTGACCGCCGGCGTCCCCGCATCCGTCACCAGCGCCACGCTTTTCCCCTGTTGCAGCAGGGTGACGATCTTTTCCGACCTGGCCCGTTCGTTGTGCTGGTGCAGGGCGAGCAGTTTGGTGTCGCCGATGCCGTGGTGCTGCAACAAATGGCGCGTATTGCGCGTATCCTCCGCCGCCACGACCTCGACCGCGCCGAGCACATCCAGCGCGCGCAGGGTGATGTCACCCAGATTTCCAATCGGGGTGGCGACTACATATAATGCGGATTCGATTTTTTGATTGGCCCTGATATGCAAACTCGAAATACCGGAATAATTGGATGGCGCGGACTGCTGGTCGCGGCACTATACGTGAGCCTGTTTGGCTGCGCCACTGCGCCAACACCTACCCCCGTCACTCCTCCGACCTCCGCGGCCGTACCGCCGGCGGCCGAAACGCCGGCCGTCGAACTGGGCACGCTGCCCGCCCGGGAATTGCCGCAGGCGCAACCCCTGTTGCCGCCGCTGGCGGAAGGCGCCGAGCACCATATCGCGCTGATCCTGCCGTTGCGCTCCGCCGTGTTCGGACGCGCGGCGGAGGCGGTGGAGCGCGGTTTCCTCGAAGCCGCCATGCTACAGCCGGGATATCTGCCGGTGCATATTTATGCCGCCAATGACGAAGCTTCCGAAGTTGCCGCCTTGTACCGCCAAGCCGTCAGCTCGGGCGCACTGGCGGTGGCCGGGCCGCTCACCCGTGAAGGGGTCGCGGCGCTGGCCGGCGAAGAGAAGTTGCCGTTGCCCACGCTGGCGCTGAACCTGCTCGATATCCCGCGCGAGGATGCGCTGTATTTCTTCGGTCTGCCGCCGGAAAGTGAAGTGCTGCAACTGGCACAGTGGGCTGCCGCCTCGGGTATGCTGACCGCCACCGTGGTGCGCACCGAAACCGCCTATTCACGCCGTTTGGCCGAGGCGTTCAGCGCGGTGTGGCAACAGGGCGGCGGCAACCTGATGCCGGAGATCGTGTATCAGGGCGACCCGAGCGAGATTCGCACCTTGTCCGGCCAGCCGGGCGAGATGGTATTTCTGGCCGCCGAGGCGGACAAGGCGCGCCTGATGCGACCTTATATTTACACCGACATTCCGGTATATGCCACCTCGCAGGTGTTTGTCGGCAACCAGTACAGACTGCGCAACTTCGATCTGGCCAATGTCCGTTTCGTCGATATGCCCTGGGTGCTGCAGGCGGATCATCCGGCGGTAATGGTCTATCCGCGCGCGGATCCGCCCTTGCCGCTGGAGATGGAGCGCCTGTACGCGCTGGGGGTGGACGCTTACCGCCTGCTAAAGGTGCTGTATCGCCACGAGGCGCTGAATATGCTGCCGCTGGACGGGGTCACCGGCAAACTGACGCTGGACGGGCATCGCGTGCGGCGCGAGGCGATGAAAGCGGAAATGCGTGACGGCCGGGGGGTGGCGCTGGAAGGCGGCCATCTGACCGCCAATCCGGCAGACTAGCCGCCATGAAGTCCGGCGCGCAGGCAGAACAGACCGCCGCGCGGTTCCTGCAGCGCCAGGGTTTGCAACTGGTACAGGCTAACTATCGTTGCCGTTTTGGCGAAATCGACCTGATTCTGCGCGACGGCGCGACACTGGTGTTTGCCGA
>CAYTZF010000314.1:0-7253 GCA_964442265.1 uncultured Sideroxydans sp. | reverse complement strand
GCGTACATTGCTCGCGGCAATGCCGGCCGCATGACATTTTTCATCCGTCCTGCCTGGTTAGATTGCCGGCAATTCCAACCATCCAAGGAGAGCGATCATGGCCAAAGGACAACAACGCAAGACCAAAGAAGCAAAGAAACCCAAAAAGAAACCGACTCCGGCCATTTGAGGCCGCCGCGTTTCGAGCCGGCCGCCGCGATTGGCGGCAGCCGGTTTGTTCTCTGCCCCATCCAGGATGCTTCCCAAACCGCCGCCTGATTATCTTGCCGGTTATCCCGCCGCGCTGGTCGCACAGATTCAGCAGTTGATCGCACAAGACAAGCTGGCCGGGAGATTGCGGCAAAAATACCCCCATGCGCACGACGTGCGCACAGACAGGGCGCTGTATGACTACGTGCTGGAACTCAAGAACGCGCATCTGCGCAACGCGGGACAATTGAGCAAGGTGGTGTTTGATAGCACGCTGCATGTGATCAAGAACGCACTGGGAACGCACACCCGTATCTCGCGCGTGCAAGGCTCAAACCTGAAGACCAAGCGGGAGATTCGCATCGCATCGGTGTTCAAGGAAATGCCGCCGGATTTTTTGCGCATGATCGCGGTGCATGAACTGGCGCATATAAAGGAGCGCGAGCACGGCAAGGCGTTCTATCAGCTGTGCACGCACATGGAGCCCGACTATGCTCAGTTGGAGTTTGACGTACGGGTTTATTTGACTTATCTGGATGCGGGCGGCATCGCGTTGTGGGTCGGACTTTAGTCCGACATGTCGGGTTGAAACCCGACCCACAAGAAGCGCTGAATTAATCTTCCAACGCTCTCACCTTCACCGTCCTGCCCTTCACCTTGCCTGCCGACAATCGTTTTACCGCCTCGCGTGCAATGCTGCGCACCACGGCAACGTAGGTTGACATGTCGGTGACGGTGATCTTGCCGACCTGCTCGCGGGTGAAGCCGGCTTCGCCGGTAAGCGCGCCCAGCACGTCGCCGGGGCGCATCTTTTCCTTGCGGCCGCCGAGAATTTGCAGCGTGACCATGGGCGGCACCAGCGGCGCGTTGTTTTCGTTTTTCAGTTCGCCCGGCTCATGCCATTCCGGCTCGCTTCCCATCATTTTGGCGATATTGGAAACGCGGTTCATCTCGGACGGACTGCACAGACTCAAGGCCCAGCCCGCTTCGTCGGCGCGGCCGGTGCGGCCGATGCGGTGAATGTGAACTTCCGGATCGGGCGTGACATCGACGTTGATGACCGCTTCGAGTTGCGCGATGTCCAGCCCGCGCGCCGCCACGTCGGTCGCCACCAGCACCGAGCAGCTGCGGTTGGCGAACCGGATCAGCACCTGATCGCGCTCGCGCTGCTCCATGTCGCCGTTCAGCGTCAGTGCCTGAATGCCTTGCGCGCGCAACACGTCGAGCAGATCGCGGCATTGCTGCTTGGTGTTGCAGAAGGCCAGCGTGCTGACCGGGCGATAATGTTTAAGCAGCGTGGCGACAGCCTGCAAGCGCTCTTCCGGTTTGATCTCGTAGAAACGCTGGCGGATCTTGCTGCCCTCGTGCTGTTCCAGCAGTTTCACTTCCTGCGGGTTGCGCATGAACTGGCGCGCCAGCCTTGTGACGCCGTCCGGATAGGTCGCCGAGAACAGCATCGTCTGGCGCTGCATCGGGCACTGTTTGATCACGTAGGCGATGGCGTCGTAGAAGCCCATGTCCAGCATGCGATCGGCTTCGTCCAGCACCAGCGTGTTGATCGCATCCAGCTTCAGACTGCCGCGCTCGATGTGATCCATGATGCGGCCCGGTGTGCCGACGACGATATGCGCGCCGTGCTCCAGACTGTCGCGCTGCGGACGCAGGGTACTGCCGCCGACCAGCGACAGGATCTTGATGTTGTCGGCGAAGCGCGCCAGCCGGCGCAGCTCCTGCGTGACCTGGTCGGCCAGTTCGCGCGTGGGGCACAACACCATGGCCTGCACGCCGAAGTGGCGCGGATTCAGCCTGGTAAGCAGCGGCAAGGCAAATGCGGCGGTCTTGCCGCTGCCGGTCTTGGCCTGCGCGATCAGGTCGTGCCCGGCCAGCGTGATCGGCAGACTGGCCGCCTGGATCGGCGTCATGGTGCGGTAGCCGAGTTGCTGCAAGTTCGCCAGCATGGCGGGGGCCAGAGGCAGTTCATTGAAAGAATGTCCGGCGGTACTGACAGCGGGGGCGGCGGGAGTTGGGGTCGTTTTGGTCATGCGCGATTATCCTCGTCCGCGTTCTGTCACGCCACCGTTACGGCAACTATGGCGAGCGACCGACATCAACAACCCTCGGGGATTCGGACGCATGCGTATGAAATCGGCGAAATAGTCAACCCGAGACTCGCGCAGCGATTCGTTCGCCTCCTCTCACTGCGGTGCGGGGCGATGTGATGAAAACGGGCATGGCAAGTTGCAACATCGCGGGTGGCACTGCTGTCATGACCGTTAACCAGCCTGTAACACTCCCCGTATAGGATTGCCTCTGCAATACACAAAAATAATACGCGGCACAGGAGATAGTATGAACAATCAAAATCCGGCGGACGAAAGCATATTTTCGCTGGTCACCCCCATCGACGCACTGTCGCCAGACATTCGATTGGAAGAGGTAACCAAGCATTTCTCCGACCCGCGCAATGCCAAGCTGCTTTCGCTACCCGTGGTGGAGAACGGCCGCCCCATCGGGGTCATCAGCCGCTACCTGTTCATGAACATCTACCTTAAACATTATGGGCGCGAGCTGTACGGTAAGCGCCCGTTGCGCGAATTTATCAATAATACCCCGCTGCTGGTGGAGCTGAATCAACCGCTCGCCGAGGCCGCCCTGCACGTCGCGGCCAACATGCAGTTCCCGCTGACGGAAGACTTCATCGTGACGCGCCACGGGCGCTATCTCGGTATCGGCTTCGTGATGGATCTGCTGAAGGCGATGGAAGTTAAGATGCGAGGCAACACTGCAGAATTGGAACAGGCCTACACGCAGCTCAAGTCTTCGCAACTCGCGCTGGTCCAGTCCGAGAAGATGGCCTCGCTGGGCCAGATGGTGGCCGGCGTCGCGCACGAGATCAACACGCCACTCGGCTACGTGCAGAACAACGTCGCCATCGGGCAGGAACTGTTCTCGCAGGTGCAAATCATGATTGCGGACTACGAGTCGCTGTTGGATATGTTGCTGGACGGCGGGGCGGACGAAGAGCGGATCACCGCACAGTTACTGAAGGTGGCTGCGACGCGCAACGATGCGAACGCGCAGGAGATGCTGGGGGAAATGGACGGTCTGATGGCCGATTCGTTGTACGGCATCGAACAGATATCCGGACTGGTGCACGATCTGAAGAACTTCTCGCGCATGGATGCTGCCGCCAACGACCTGGCGAACCTGAACGAGTGCATCGAGAGTGCACTGAATATCGGGCGCAACGTGCTGAAGAACAAAGTCGAGGTGGTGAAAGACCTGGCGCACTTACCCGATATCATGTGCGCCCCGTCGCAGCTCAATCAGGTCTTCCTCAACCTGTTCACCAATGCCGCGCAGGCGATGGAAGCGCAGGGCAAGCTGTACATCAAGTCATGGCATGACGCGGCACACATCCGTATCAGCGTCACCGATACCGGCAAGGGCATGCCGGCAGAGGTCGCAAATAAAATCTTCGACCCGTTCTTCACCACCAAACCGGTGGGCGAGGGGACGGGGCTCGGGCTGGCCATCACCCAGCAGATCATCCAGCAGCACGGCGGCACCATCAGCGTCGAATCCCGTATCGGCGAAGGCAGCAGCTTCCACATCAGCCTGCCCGTCGCGCGCAACGGCGCATCCGCCGCTTCCGGCATGGAAATCTGCGCACAAGACCCGGAAAGGCACACATGAGCAAACCGACCCTGTTACTGATCGATGACGAAGAACGCATCCTGCGCTCGCTGCGCATGCTGTTTTTTATCGGCTACGACGTGCGCACCACCACCGATCCGGACGAAGCCATCCGAATCCTGCGCGAAGAGAAAGTGCATGTCATCGTGAGCGACCAGCGAATGCCCGTGATGCAAGGTTCCGAACTGCTTCGCATCGCGCGCGAGACCTCGCCAGCCACGATGCGCATCCTGCTCACAGGCTATTCCGACCTCGACGCCTCCATCGCCAGCGTGAACGAAGGCGAGGTGTTCCGCTATCTGATGAAGCCGTGGAACGCCGAGGATGTAAAAAAGGTCGTGGCCGAGGCGACAGCCATCGCCGAAGCCAGCTTCGCACTGCAAATAAACCCGGAACCGCCCGAAGCGGCCGGAATCAAGCCGCGCGTTCTCATCATGGACAATGATGAGTCGACCGCGAAAACGGTGCACGAGACACTGGGAGACCGCTGCGAGATCGTTTGGGCTTGCGATGCCCAACACGCGATGGAAGAACTTGCAAAGCAGAATGTGTCGGTGGTGGTGTCCGACCTGATGCTGGGCGGGTCCAATGTCGGTTACATCCTGAAGACCATCAAGCAACTCAATCCGCAAACGCAATGCATCGTGGTCACTTCGTTCAGCGACACCTCGCGCCTGATCGAACTCATCAATCAGGCACAGATCACTCGCTTCCTGCCCAAACCGGTCAGCAAGGGCCTCCTCGCCCGCAATCTTGAATCCATGCTGGAGCGCTTTCAACTGGTACGCAGCCAGCCGGTACTGCAGAAACGGCAGACCGTCGAACCTATCAGCGATCCGGCTGAAAGGGTCAGCGCGGGGAATTTCATCGGCATGCTGGGCAGACTGCGCTCAAGGATAGGTGTCTGATCGCCCCATTCGGGCAGATTCCGTCTCCGCGTCTCCTGCTATAGTCATGGCAGCAACAAAGGAGAGATGCCATGCCCAAACACACCACGCCCGACCATGACCGCCTCGACCGCGTCGTGGCCGAAGCGCGCAAGCAGCGCGAACTGCGCGAAGCGGGCTACCGCGAACGCGCACTCAAGCTGTATCCGCACATCTGCGGGCGTTGCGGGCGCGAATTCTCCGGCGAACGTCTGCGTGAGTTGACGGTGCATCACCGCGACCACAATCACGACAACAATCCAACCGATGGCAGCAACTGGGAGTTGCTGTGTTTGTATTGCCACGACAACGAGCATTCGCGCGTGATGGACGAGGTGGTGCGCGACCGCAAGGACGGCGCGCCGGCGGCGGCGACGCACAATCCCTTCGCCGACCTGAAGAGTTTGTTGCAGAAAAAAACGGAATGATCCCTTTGCACGATATCCGCATCACCCAAGAAAACTGAAAATGCTCGCCCTGCCCTCCCTCTGGAATCTGGTCATCTCCACCCTCGTGTTCTTCATCGCCGTATGGGCGATCAGCCGCTATCTGCAAGAACAGGGTATTCCCAAGGGCATGGCACGCGGACTGCTGGTCTTTATCCTCGCCTGGCTGCTGGCATGGGGCGCCGGAGAAATAGTGGATTGGATGGCCGAAAAAATAGAAGGGCCGCAAGCGCCGGCACAGAGCACAGATGACGCTGCGGAATTGCTGAAAGCACTTGGCCAGACGCGGCCATAACACAGACGCTCCGATTCAAAAGCCCAGCAGGAACAACCACAGCGGCAGGGTCAGCGCGGCAAGCAGGGTGCTTAACATTACCTGTGCGGCGATGGTGTCGCCGTCGCCGCCCATGCGCGTCGCCAGCACGTAGGCCATGGTGGAGACCGGCAGCGCCGCCATCAGCACGGCGATGTTGAAATAGACCCCGCTCAAACCGAACAGGGTCGCCAAGCCCCACGCGATCGCGGGCACGATCAGCAACTTTGCCGTCACGCCGTACCACAAGGTGCCGCGCTGGCTATGTAATCCCTTCAGCCGCAAGCCGGAACCGACCGCGATCAGCCCCATCGGCAGCGAGGCCTGCGACAGCAAGCCCAGTGTGCTGTTCAGCATCGCGGGCAGGGCCAGTCCGGTCAGGCTGAAGGTGATGCCGCCGGCGGTGGCCAGGATCAGCGGGTTGAGCAATATCTCGCGCAGCCAGTGGCTCTCGCTGTGCCGCGCCAGCATCAGCACGCTGGCCACGTTGGCGATGGGAACCATGAATCCCATCAGCAGGCCGATGGCGGCGAGTCCTTGCGCACCGTGCAGGCTGCCGGCGATGGCGAGGCCGACATAGCTGTTGAAGCGGAAGAATGATTGAAAAGTCGCGGCATACACCTTGTTCGGCGCATGCAGCAGCGGCCGGGCCAGCAGGCCGAGCAAAATGCCCGCGCCCATATATAGCGCGGCCACCGCCAGCATCGGTGTCGCCGCGCCCACGTCGATGGTGAAGTGCGACAGCGTGTGGAACAGCAGCGCGGGGAAAAAAATGTAGTAGATCAGGCGGTCGAGCTGCGGCCAGAAGTCGTCGCGCAAACCAAACCAGCGGCGCATTAGCGCGCCGAGCAGGATCAGCAGAAAGATGGGAGCAATGGTCAGCGCGACGGTCATGGCGTTCTACTCACCGCGCGCCGGATAGCGTCGTCAGTTCGAACGCCGGAACAAGGCCGGGATCGGCGCTTTCGGTTTGTCCAGGGCGAATTCCGCTTTGGCGGTTGGCGGCGCCGGTTCGGTGACCTTGGGCACGTAGGGCTGGTCAAACCACGGATCGTGGGCCGGTTTGTTCGCTGCCGGCTTGTGGTAGGCGTGATGCGGTTCGCGCGCTGCAGCCGGCGGGCGTGCTGATCGGGTGGAGACATGCGGCACCGCAGCAACTTCTTTTTCGATCCGGGTCTTGATCAGCTTCTCGATCTCGACCAGATATTTCTCTTCTTCCGGCGACACCAGCGAGAGCGCCTTGCCCGAGGCGCCGGCGCGACCGGTGCGCCCGATGCGGTGCACATAATCCTCGGCCGCGTGCGGAATTTCGTAGTTGATCACCATCGGCAGATGGTCGATGTCCAGCCCGCGCGCGGCGACATCGGTGGCGATCAACACGGCCACTTTGCCTTGCTTGAATGCCTCCAGCGCTTGCTGGCGCTCCAGCTGGCTCTTGTCGCCGTGAATGGCATCGGCGGCGACGCCCTCGCGCTGCAACTGCCGCGCCAAACGGCTGGCGGTGAGTTTGGTCTTGGTGAACACGATCACCTGCTTCGCATCGTCGCCCTTGAGCAACTGCGCCAGCAGCGCGTGTTTGTCGGCTTGTTCAACCAGATAGACTTTCTGCGTGATGTTCTCGGCCAGGGCATTGCTGCGCGCCACTTCGATCAGGGTCGGATAGATCAGAAAATCTTCGGACAG
>CAYTZF010000313.1:0-5158 GCA_964442265.1 uncultured Sideroxydans sp. | reverse complement strand
AATGTCAGCCTGGCGGTGCGGCCGGGCGAGATTTTTGCACTGGTCGGCAGCAGCGGCTGCGGCAAATCGACCTTGCTGCGCGCGATCATCATGCTGCTGCAGCCGGAAGCCGGTTCGATCCGGGTGTTTGGCCGCGAGGTGATCGGTTTGGGTGAGCGCAAGGCGCTGGAGCTGCGCCGCCGCTGGGGGGTAATGTTCGAGCGCGGGGCGCTGTTCAGTTCGTTGACGGTGGCGGAAAATGTCGGCATGGTGTTGCGCGAGCACACCCGGTTCAGCGACCGTCTGATCGGCGAACTGGTTGCGGTAAAAATCGCGCTGGCCGGACTGCCCGCGGAGGCGGGAGTGAAATATCCGGGTGAATTGAGCGGCGGCATGCGCAAGCGCGCCGCCCTGGCGCGCGCGATTGCACTCGATCCCGAGCTGCTGTTCCTCGACGAGCCGACGGCGGGGCTGGACCCGCTCAGCGCCAACGACATCGACACGCTGGTGCGCAATTTGCGCGATGCGCTCGGATTGACCATCATGATGGTGACGCACGATCTGGATTTGCTGTGGCGCGTGGCAGACCGGGTTGCAGTATTGGATCGCGGCAATATCCTGGGAATCGGCACAATGGACGAGCTTTCACAATCCGAACATCCGCTGATCCGCGAATACTTTTACGGCCCGCGTGGGCGCGCCGCACGGGAGCAGGCATGGAAGAAAAAGTGAATTTCGCGCTGGTTGGGCTGTTCGTGGTGGTGCTGGGGACGGCGCTGGTCGGCGGCGTGCTGTGGCTGGGCAGCGGCAAATCCCTGCGCGCCTCGTATGATCTCTATCAGGTTTACACCGACGATTCTGTGGCAGGGCTGAATGTCAACGCGCCGGTCAGCTATCGCGGAGTCGAAGTCGGCCATGTGCGCAAAATCGCGCTGGCGCCAAACAATGTTGAGCAGGTGCAATTGACGCTTGCCATCGAGCGCGGCACGCCGGTCAAAACCGATACCCTCGCTGTTCTGCAAACGCAGGGACTGACCGGCCTCGCCTTTGTCGATCTGACCGGAGGCAGCCGTGATGCGCCCGCCCTGCAAGCGCAGTCCGGCCAAGCCTACCCGGTGATCCAGAGCGGCCCCTCGCTGATGAAACGGCTGGACCTGGCCGTCACCTCGCTGCTCGCCAATCTCAACCGCAGCAGCGAAAATTTCAACGCCCTGATGGACGACGACAACCGCAAGGCGATAAAGAATACCCTGGCAAATATCGCAGTCCTGTCGCGCACCCTGGCGGCGCGCTCCGCCACCATCGATGCCGGCCTCAACAATGCGGCGATTACCCTGGAAAACACCGCGCGCCTGAGCGCGGAGTTGCCGCAACTCGCGCAGCGCATCCGGCGCAGTGCCGATGCGTTTGATCAGATGACCAACCAACTTGCCCGTGCGGCGGAAGGTGCCCACGGCACACTCGAGGATGCCCGCCAATTTACCGGCTCCACCTTGCCGGAAGTGCAGCAACTGGTGGCCGAAATGCGCGAGTTGACCGGCTCGCTGCGCCGCCTCGGCGGCGAGCTGGAACACAACCCGAGCGCGCTGCTATACGGCAAACCTGCACCGCCGCGCGGCCCCGGCGAGTGAGCGGCGGCAGAAGACCCGGCAAACATTTTTCAGGAGCAGACACGAGATGAACAGACAAGATTTACGCCGGCGCTTGCGCCTGACCATGGCATCCGCTGCGGTGCTAATTTTGGCGGCATGCGGCGGTTTGCCCGCGCCCAAAGTGCCCGCCCAAAACACCTACATGCTGGAAGCCGAACCGCTTCCGGCCGCGCTCCAAACCCGGCACGAGCTGGTGCTGCAGATCGGCATGCCGCGCGCGCGGCCCGGGTTCGACACGCCGCAAATGGCCTATCTGCAACAGCCGCACGAGCTGAATTATTTTGTCACCAGCCGCTGGGCGGATACGCCGGCACGGATGCTCGCCCCGCTCGTCGCCCAGGCCATCGCGCAAACGCAAAGCTTCCGCAGCGTGGTGCAAACTCCGGCAGCGATTCCCGCCGACCTCCGGCTCGACACCGAAGTGATCCGGCTGCACCAGGATTTCACCCGCAAACCCAGCCGCGTGCGGCTCACCCTGCGGGCGCAACTGATCGACGTGCGCGGCAAACGGATACTGGCCGCGCGGCAATTCGAAGAAACCGAAAACGCCGCCGGCGAAGATGCCTACGGCGGGGTTGCCGCCGCCAACCGCATGCTGCCGCGATTGCTGGGGAAGCTCGCTGAATTTTGTATCACAGCGTCAAGCCTCGATTCGCCAGGCGCGGCCGCCCGCCCTTGATTCAGCAACCCCGATTGCCTGTTGATTTCTTTGCGGCAACGGTGCTCCGGTCAAGAATGGCCGGTTCCGAAAAGCTGTAATCGCCGCCGCAATCGATCGTGTCCCATACCCCATCCGAGGAGCAACTCACATGAAACGCCGCGAATTTATTCAGCTTGCTGCATCCGCTTCCCTGCTTGCCGCCGCACCCCGTGCTTTCGCATTCGGCGCGCAGCCGGATGCGGGCTGGCGCACTTTTGATCTGACCTACACGGTCGATCTGGCGGCGCACGATGCGGCGGGGCGCATCTGGCTGCCTTTGCCGGGCAATGCGGGCGACTACCAGAAAGTGATCTTCACCCGCTGGCAGACGGGGAAGGCCGAAGCCGCGCTGTATTGGGACGAAGTCTATCGGGCGCCCATTTTCACCGCGCAGACGGAGGGTGCGGAGCAGCGCATTGCGGTCACCACGCGGGTGGCGACACGCGACCGCAACCGGGCTGCAGCCGGTCGTACACTCAAGGATGCGGGCGAAGCCGCTTTCTATCTGCAACCGACCGAACACATGCCGATTGACGGCATCGTGGCCGCAACCAGCAAACAGATCGTCGCCGGAGTGTCGTCTCCCGACGCCAGGGCGCGCGCCATCTACGACTGGGTGGTGGACCACACGTTCCGCGAGCCGACCACCCGTGGCTGCGGCCTGGGCAACATCAAGTCCATGCTGGAAACCGGCAACCTTGGCGGCAAATGCGCGGACATCAATTCGCTGTTCGTCGGGCTGGCGCGGGCAGCCGGCATCCCGGCGCGCGAGATGTACGGGGTGCGGGTGGCCGAATCCGCCCAGTTCAAAAGCCTGGGCAAGGCGGGCGACATCTCCAAGGCGCAGCATTGCCGGGCGGAATATTTCTCGCCGCGCTACGGCTGGGTGGCGGTCGATCCGGCCGATGTGCGCAAGGCGGTGCTGGAAGCGAAACTGCCGCTCACCGACACGAAGATTGTCGCGCTGCGCGAGCGGTTGTTCGGTTACTGGGAAATGAACTGGGTCGCCTTCAACAGCGCCCGCGATTTCGAACTCAGCCCCGCCGCCAGCCGGCCGCTGCCCTATCTGATGTATCCCTACGCCGAGTTGGGCGATGACCGGCTGGACGGGCGCGATCCGCAAGATTTCAGGTTCGGCTTGCTTAGTGTGGAAATTTGACCCAATCGGCTTTAGGGAAATCGCGCAGGCCACGCTGGAGCAGATCAGTCAGAAGTTGAAAAAGTGAATCACACCGCCCATGCGATCACGAGATAACGCGCGCCCTTGCCGAGCGCCATGAACAGCGCGGTCTGCCACGGATTCAATCGCAGCCAGCCGGCCGCGAGGCACAGCGCATCGCCGATGAGCGGAACCCAAGCCAACAGCAAAGCAGGTGTCCCGTAGCGCCGCAACTTCTCCACATGCTTGAGTTGCTGTGTCTGCGGCAACAGCCAGCCCATGCCAAAGCTCACCATGCCGCCCAGCGTATTGCCGAGCGTGGCGACGGCCAGTGCCGGCCAGAATGATTCCGGATGGGATTTCAATACGAGGAACAGGACCGCTTCCGAGCCGCCGGGTAGCAGGGTGGCGGCGAGGAAGCTGCCGGTGAACAGGGAAAGCAGGCTGGCGGATTCGGTCACATTGCGTCGTCATTCTGCGCGGGCGGAAATCTGCAGGCCGGGCTTCAACCCGCCATGCCCGCGCGGAAATGACAGGGTTATTACAGCCTGATCGCCGAGAAAATCTTCCTGGCCAGATTGCCGCTCGCCTTGAGCGGGTCGGCACGAATGGCCTTTTCCTGCTCAGTCATCATCAGGAACAGTCCGTCCAGCGCCTTGTTCGTGATGAAGTCATTGAGGTTTGCCTCTTTCTCTTTTACCAGGCCGAATTGCGCGGCCTTGCCGGCAAACCGGTCGTAGGTTTTGGCTAGCTTCACTTTTTTCATCGCTGCGCCGACGATGGGTTTGAACTTGCCCGCCAAAGCCGCTTCGGTATTTTTCCGGAAGTAGCGTGTGGCCGCATCATCGCCGCCGGTGAGAATCGCCTGCGCTTCTTTTACCGTCATTTTTTTTACCGCGCCGAGCAGCAGTGTTTTGGCTTCCGGCACGGCGGCTTCGGCCGCGCGATTCATCGCGGTTTGCAAGTCGTCGGCATAATTGCCCATGCCGAATTTGCGCAGCATGGCGGCGGTTTTTTGCAGATTTTTCGGCAGCGGAATGCGCACTTTTTCGTTGCCGAGGAAGCCGTCTTTTCTGGCCAGACCGGCCACCGCCGTTTCGGCCCCTTGGGCCAGTGCCTGTTTCAGGCTGCCCACTTGGTCCGCATTGCTGAATTTGGCCAACGCGGAAGTGTTTGTCGCGTTGGGTGCAGCTGCAGGGCTTGGCGCAGGCTGCGCGAGCGTGCCGAATTTATTCTGCAAACCGCCCAGATCAAAGGCCTGCACCGGGCTGCCGATGAGCATGAGCGAAACCAAAGCCAGGCGTGCCGGTGTCATGTTCAATTTCTTATTTCTTGCGCGGCGGCAGCAGGTCGGTGATGGTGCCTTCCGCCATCTCGGCGGCGAAGCACAGCGTCTCCGACAGGGTCGGGTGCGGGTGGATGGTGAGGCCGAGGTCTTCCATGTCCGCGCCCATCTCCAGCGCCAGCACCGCTTCCGCGATCAGCTCGCCCGCGTTGACGCCGACGATGCCCATGCCGAGGATGCGGCGGCTCTTCGGGTCGAGCAGCACTTTGGTGGAACCCTGTTCGGCATCCATGGCCAGCGCGCGGCCGGAAGCGGCCCACGGAAAACTGCCCTTCTCGTATTCGATCCCTTTGGCTTTTGCTTCGGTTTCGGTGAGTCCCATC
>CAYTZF010000312.1:0-2032 GCA_964442265.1 uncultured Sideroxydans sp. | reverse complement strand
TTGACGGTCCAGGTTTCAAACTCGTGATACAGGGTGGTGACTTCACCCATCTCTTTTTTCTCGTTTTGCTGATCCATCCTGCTCCCCCCAGTTGAACTCTGCCCGTTGCAGTACAAACGCCTTGATCTCCAAGGCTGCGATTCTAGCGCCTCGGCTGGCGTGCTTCCGTGATTTTACGCACAAAAGAAAAGGGAGGAGAGCAATGCTCCCCTCCCGTCCAACATTCCTGCTGCTTATTTCTTGTCTTTATCCTTGGTGGCGTTGCGGAATGCCATGAAAAGCAGCCACGCGCCCACCAGAAACGAACCGACAACGCTGATGATCACGCCCCACAGCACCATGTCATTATTCAAACTGTTCATCTGTGTTCTCCTTGCTTGATTGAAAGACCCTGCGCGCGGCGCTCCGCCACGCGCAGACAGACCGGATCAATTCGCTTCAGGTTGACCACCGCCGAACTTGTACACATACACAGCCAGTTTCTTGATCTCGCTATCGCTCAGCCTGCCTGCTTCCTGGAAAGCCGGCATGACTGCCGAACGCGATTCCGGCGTACCGGCATTGACACCATGTTTGATAGTGTATTTGATGCCCTCAACCGAGCTGTCAAAACGCCACACGCTGTCGGTAAGGTTGGCAGAACCCATGGCCTGGATACCCTTGCCATCCTCGCCGTGGCAGGCGATGCAACCGCTTTCCGCAAATAGCGGAGTCGAAGTCGGATTGCCTGCCGCAACTGCGTTGGCCAGCGTGTCGATCTCGGCTTCGGACAGCATGTCCTGGTGCGCCGGCATCATGCCCTGGCGCCCGCCGACGATGGTCTCGTGGATGGTGTCGATGGTGCCGCCATACAGCCAGTCGTCGTCGTTCAGGATCGGTGCGAACAAGCCCATCTTGTCGTGCGTGCCCACGCCGTTGGTACCGTGGCAGGCTGCGCAGTTATCACCGAACAGCACCTTGCCGGAACGGGTGACGTATTCTGTCAGCTCGTTGTCGGCCAGGATCGCCGCCGGCGTCATATCCTTCAGCTTGGCTTCGTACTTGCCGCGCACTTCATCCACGGCACCCACGTCAGCTTCCATTTCGCCGATCGCGGTCCAGCCACCAATACCCTTGAAGAAACTACCCGTGGTTGAAACCGGGATGGACGGGTACCACAGCCAATACACCACCACCCAGATCGCACTGACCGTCAGACCCAGCATCCACCATTTTGGCGGCTGGTTGATATAGTCACCCAAATCGTCATCCCAAACGTGGCCGGTTGTTGGCACGTCGCCTGCACTATGTTTGTCACTCATTATCTATCTCCCGATTTTAGGGTCATCGTCGTCCAGCGCCATGGAGCGCTGGGCCTCGAACTTTGCCTTGTTGGACGGCCGGAACACCATGACATAGGTAACCACCATGCCGACCGCCGCGACCAGCACGAAAAACACCCCGAGCCAGTCGTTACGCGTCATGTTTTGCACGTCCATGCCAAAGTATTCCAGCAGTTTAATCACGGTAGTTCACGCCTTCTTCGAATTTGACGTGGTTACCCAGCCCTTGCAGGTAGGTGATCAACGCATCCAGGTCGCTCTTGCCTTCCAGCTCGTCCACCGCCCCGGCGATGTACTCGTCGGTGTAGATATTCTTCGGCACCGGATTGAACGGCATCATGGTCATGACTTTAAGCGTCTGCACGGTCCGTTCCACATTGACCGGTTTTTGCTCCAGCCAGAAGTAGTTGGGCATGACCGACTCGGACACCACATCGCGCGGATACCGCAGATGACGGCGATGCCACTCATCGGAGTACTTGCCGCCAACTCGGGCCAGATCGGGGCCGGTACGCTTGGAACCCCACTGGTAGGTGTGGTCGTACATCGACTCTTCCGCGATGGAGTAATGGCCATAACGGTCCTTTTCGTCGCGGAACGGACGGATCATCTGCGAGTGGCAGAGGAAGCAGCCTTCGCGGATGAACACGGCACGGCCCGCTGTTTCCAGCGCGGTGTAGGGACGGACACCATCGCCCGGTTGCCAGTCG
>CAYTZF010000311.1:0-1612 GCA_964442265.1 uncultured Sideroxydans sp. | reverse complement strand
CCTCGGGGGCGGCGCCTACCTGCGCTGCTTCGCCGGCGCCGTGGCACTTGCCGAAGGTGTGGCCGCCGCAGGTCAGCGCCACCGTTTCTTCGTCGTTCATCGCCATGCGCGCGAAGGTTTCGCGCACCAAGCGGCCGGATTCGAGCGTATCGGGTTGGCCACCGGGACCTTCTGGATTCACATAAATCAGCCCCATCTGCACAGCGGCGAGGGGGTTTTCCAACTCACCCTCGGTGGTCATGCGGGCTTTATCATCCAGCCATTTTTCTTCATTACCCCAATAGACGTCGATTTCCGGCGCCCAAATGTCCTCGCGCCCGCCAGCGAAACCGAAGGTCTTGAAGCCCATCGATTCCATCGCGACATTGCCCGCGAGAATAATGAGGTCGGCCCAGGAGATTTTATTGCCGTACTTCTGCTTGACCGGCCACAACAGGCGGCGCGCCTTGTCGAGATTGACGTTGTCGGGCCAACTGTTGAGCGGCGCGAAACGCTGGTTGCCGTGGCCCGCGCCGCCGCGGCCGTCTCCGGTGCGGTAGGTGCCCGCGCTATGCCAGGCCATGCGAATGAAAAACGGGCCGTAGTGGCCGTAGTCCGCCGGCCACCAGTCCTGCGAGTCGGTCATCAGCGCGGTCAGCTCTTTTTTCACCGCCGCCAGATCGAGTTTTTTGAATGCTTCTGCATAGTTGAAATCCTCGTCCATCGGACTTGACCCGGGGGTGTGCTGGTGCAGAATTTCGAGGTGCAACTGGTTCGGCCACCAGTCGTGGTTCGAGGTACCGCTTCCGGCTTTGTGCACAAACGGGCATTGGCTCATGATCGTCTCCTTGAATGGGTTGCGTGGTTCGAAATCCACAGTCAAAAATATAGGCGTTTCTTCCTCATCAATCCAATTGATTGTTCAGAGCGATGTGATTTATTATGTAAATCACAAACCTCGTCATCCCGGCGCAGGCCGGGATCCAGTTGGACAGATAAATCCTGCGAAGCAGGACAAAACCAACTGCATATTGGATAACTGCGCCGGATTCCGGCTTTCGCCGGAATGACGGCTGCAAGGAGAGCGTCATGACCCTGAACGAACTGCGCTTCATCGTCGCCGTCGCGCAGGAACGCAACTTTCGCCGCGCGGCGGAAAAATCCTTCATCAGCCAGCCCGCGCTGTCGCTGGCGATCCAGAAACTGGAAGAGGAACTCGGGCTGAAAATCTTCGAGCGCGGCAAGAGCGAGGTCGCCCTCACTCCCGTCGGCAGCGCCATCGCGGAACAGGCGCAGCGCGTACTGGAGGAGGCGGAACGCATCCGCACCCTCGCCGCACAGGGCAAGGACCAGCTCACATCCCCCCTGCGCATCGGCATCATTCACAGCGTTGGCCCCTATCTACTGCCCGATCTCATCCCGGCGCTAAAGAAAATCGCGCCGCGGATGGCGCTGGAGGTGGAAGAGAACATCACCGCCAATCTGGACACGCTGCTGCGCAGCGGCAAGCTGGATGTCATCATCATCGCCCTGCCGTTCGGCGACAGCAGCATCTCCACCCGCCCGCTGTATGACGAGCAGTTCGAGGTGGTGGTCAACAGCGAGCATGCCTGGGCGGCGCGGCGCAGCATCA
>CAYTZF010000310.1:0-5863 GCA_964442265.1 uncultured Sideroxydans sp. | reverse complement strand
CCGGCGTGATGACCAATACATCCACCGGATCGCCATCGTCGGACAAGGTGTGAGGGATGTAACCGTAGTTGCAGGGGTAATGCATCGCGGTATTCATGAACCGATCGACGAAAATCGCGCCGGATTCCTTGTCCACTTCGTATTTGACGGGTTCGCCGTGTTGCGGAATCTCGATGATGACGTTGAAATCGTCGGGGAGGCTGTGACCGGAGGGGACTTTGTTCAAGCTCATGATGCGATGCCTTTGCGTGAAAAATCAAGGCGCGAATTGTACCATTCCGGACTATAAAAAAGGGGCTGCCCGGGCAGCCCCTCCGGATGTTGCCCGGTAGACGCTTACAGCAACGGCACGATCATCAGGGCGACGATGTTGATGATCTTGATCAGCGGGTTAACCGCCGGACCTGCGGTGTCCTTGTACGGATCACCCACGGTGTCGCCGGTCACGGCAGCCTTGTGCGCTTCCGAGCCCTTGCCGCCAAAGTTGCCTTCCTCGATGTATTTCTTCGCGTTGTCCCACGCACCGCCGCCGGTGGTCATGGAGATGGCGACGAAGATGCCGGTGATGATGGTGCCCACCAGCACGCCGCCCAGCGCCTGTGCACCGAGAGTGAGGCCGACGATCACCGGAACCGCGACCGGTAGCAGAGAAGGAACGATCATTTCCTTGATCGCAGCCTTGGTCAGCATGTCCACGCAAGTGCCGTATTCCGGTTTTCCGGTGCCTTCCATGATGCCGGGAATTTCCTTGAACTGGCGGCGCACTTCCACCACCACGGAACCGGCGGCGCGACCGACCGCTTCCATCCCCATCGCGGCGAACAGGTAGGGCACCATGCCGCCGATGAACAGGCCGATGATGACCATGTGGTTGGACAGGTCAAAGGTCAGCGCCAATCCGCCGTGGGAGGCGAGCGCGTGGGTATAGTCGGCGAACAGCACCAGCGCGGCCAGTCCGGCGGAACCAATGGCGTAACCCTTGGTGACGGCCTTGGTGGTGTTGCCCACGGCATCGAGGGGATCGGTGATGTTGCGGATGCTCTCGTCGAGGCCCGCCATTTCCGCGATGCCACCTGCGTTGTCGGTGATCGGGCCGTAGGCATCGAGCGCGACGATGATGCCGGCCATCGACAGCATTGAGGTGGCGGCAATGGCGATACCGTACAGGCCGGCCAGTTCATAGGCGCCCCAGATCGACAGGCATACCGCGATCACCGGTGCGGCGGTGGATTTCATCGACACACCCAAGCCGGCAATCACGTTGGTGCCGTGGCCGGTGGTGGAAGCCTGCGCAATATGGCGCACCGGGCTGTATTCGGTGGCGGTGTAATACTCGGTGATCCACACCATAGCCGCGGTCAGCGCCAGGCCGATCAGCGAGGCCAGATACAGATTCATCGAGGACACAAGATTGCCGTCGATCATCACGCCATCACCCAGGATCCAGGTGGTCACCGGGTAGAAGGCGATGACCGCCAGTACAGCGGAGACGATCAGGCCGCGATACAGGGCGTTCATGATTTTCCCGCCATCGCGTGTCTTGACAAAATAAGTGCCGATGATCGACGCGATAATCGAGACTCCGCCCAGCACCAGCGGGTAGATCACCGCATCGGGCGAGCCGGTGATCAGCAATCCGCCCAGCACCATGGTGGCAATGATGGTCACGGCGTAGGTTTCGAACAGGTCGGCAGCCATGCCGGCGCAGTCGCCGACGTTGTCGCCAACGTTGTCGGCAATCACTGCCGGATTGCGCGGGTCATCCTCGGGGATGCCGGCCTCGACCTTGCCAACGAGATCGGCGCCGACGTCGGCGCTCTTGGTGAAGATGCCGCCGCCGAGACGGGCAAAGATGGAAATCAGCGAACCACCGAAGGCCAGGCCGACCAGCGCGTGTGTGGCATCGGCGGTGGTGGCATCCAACATCAGGGTCAGGAAGGCGTAATAGCCTGCCACGCCCAGCAACCCAAGGCCGACCACCAGCAGGCCGGTGATCGCGCCACCTTTGAAGGCGACATTCAGCGCAGCGTTAAGTCCGCTGGCGGCAGCCTCGGCGGTGCGGACGTTGGCGCGCACCGAGACGTTCATGCCGATGTAGCCGGTCAGCCCGGAAAGGACTGCGCCGATCACAAAACCGACAGCCGTCTGCCAGCCCAGCGCCAGAAAAATAACCACCAGCAGAATTGCGCCGACGACGGAGATGGTGGTGTACTGCCGGTTCAGATAGGCTTGCGCGCCTTCCTGCACTGCAGCAGCGATTTCCCGCATCCGGTCATTACCGGTCGGCAGACCCATGATCCATTTGATCGAAACTGCTCCGTACAGCAGCGCCGCGATGGCGCATAACAAGGTAAAAATCAAAGCAGATGACATTGTTTCCTCCCCCAAGTAAAAACCGCCCCTTGCGGAGCGGTGTTGAACATCAAAGCTTGAATCCTGACAATTTTTTTGCGACCGCAACATTCTTCAATTGCACATATTGCGGCAGGCCGTTTTTGTAGGCCGGGTAGTCTTCGCCCTTGATCAGCGGCGTGAGATAGGCGCGGCATT
Organism: uncultured Sideroxydans sp.; assembly: GCA_964442265.1. Classification (GTDB taxonomy): domain Bacteria; phylum Pseudomonadota; class Gammaproteobacteria; order Burkholderiales; family Gallionellaceae; genus Sideroxyarcus. Next base: position 3,313 of record CAYTZF010000310.1, on the reverse strand, counting down.
TTTCGGTGATGCCAAAACCGTCCGGCGTGATGAAGTTGCGCGGCATGAACTTTTCCACATTGGCGACCTTCGAAAGTGGTGCGACGCCGACTTTCCATTTGTAGGGTTTGTCGGACACGCGATCCACGGTCGGCATTACCGCGTTCTGGCCTTTGAGTGCCAATTCCACACCGGCTTTGCCCAGCGCATAGGCCTGTTCGACATCGGTTTTGGAAGCAATGTGGCGCGCGGCACGTTGCAGATAATCAGCCACCGCCCAGTGGAACTTGTAGCCCAGTGCTTCCTTCACCATATTGGCGACCACCGGCGCGGCGCCGCCCAGTTGGGCGTGGCCGAAGGCGTCGCGCGAACCCTGTTCGGCGAGGAAACGTCCATCCGGGTAATGGCAGCCTTCCGACACCACCACGCTGCAATAGCCGTGTTTCTTCACCATCGCGTCGACTTTGGCGAGGAATTTCTTCTGGTCGAATGGAATCTCGGGAAACAGGATCACCACCGGAATGCCCTGTTCCTCGACCAGACCGCCTGCGGCGGCGATCCAGCCCGCATGGCGCCCCATCACTTCCAGCACGAACACTTTGGTCGAAGTCTTGGCCATCGAGCGCACATCGAAGCTGGCTTCCAGCGTGGAGACGGCGATATATTTGGCGACCGAGCCGAAGCCGGGGCAGCAGTCGGTGATGGGCAGGTCGTTGTCGACGGTCTTGGGAACGTGGATGGCCTGCACCGGGTAACCCATCTTTTCGGAAAGTTGCGAGACCTTGTAGCAGGTGTCGGCGGAATCGCCGCCGCCGTTGTAGAAGAAGTAGCCGATGTTGTGCGCCTTGAACACTTCGATCATGCGTTCGTATTCGCGCTTGTTTTCTTCCAGTCCCTTGAGTTTGAAACGACAGGAACCAAAGGCGCCGGAGGGTGTGCTGCGCAATGCGGCAATCGCTTTGGCGGATTCCTTGCCGGTGTCGATCAGGTCTTCGGTGAGCGCACCGATGATGCCGTTGCGTCCCGCATAGACCTTGCCGATCTTGTCCTTGTGTTTGCGGGCGGTCTCGATGACGCCGCAGGCTGATGCATTGATGACGGCGGTGACGCCGCCGGATTGGGCATAAAACGCATTCCTTTTAACCATTCCCTAGGCTCCCGTTAGTGGTTGTAATGATTCTTCAAGCGGCAAAGCGAATGCGGCAACATACTACATTCTTCGCGCCGATGGTATTACCCATTTTGCGCGGCGGGTATTGCCCGTATGCGGGGGAAAGGAATTTTAATGCATCAGCTGGCTTAGGAGATTAAAATGGAAACCGCTTCTCCCGAACAAAATCAAGCGCCATTTAAACGGGGTGAGTTTCGGTAAAACAAGTTAGGAGGATGTCAGGAATGGCGATTGAATTATTCAACAACGGCAAACACCTGTGCATGATGTTTGATGATCTTGTGGATGACGCTGCCGGCGAGGCGGTGCAGGCCAATCAGTTTTTGATCGTGGATCACGACCACGGCGCCTTGCTCGATCCGGGCGGCAACATGACCTATAACGGCTTGCTGATGGCGATGCATAACTATTTCGCGCCAAAGAATCTGGATTACATCCTCGCCTCGCATGCCGACCCGGATATTATCGCCTCGGTCAACAAATGGATGATCCATTCCGACTGCAAGGTGATGATCTCCAAGCTGTGGGTGCGTTTTGTGCCGCACTTCTGCAGTGTCGGCAATGCGGTGGGCAGGGTGCAGGGAATTCCGGATGAGGGAATGTCGTTGCCGTTGGGGCAATCCGTGATAAAGGCGATTCCGGCCCATTTCATGCATTCCGAAGGAAATTTCCAGTTCTATGATCCGGTCAGCAAAATCCTGTTTTCCGGTGATATGGGCGCCTCGCTCGTGCCGCATGACGCGGCGGATACGCCGGTGGAGGATTTCAAATCACACATCCAGTACATGGATGGTTTTCACCGGCGCTACATGATTTCCAACAAGATCTGCCGTTACTGGGTCAACATGGTGCGCGGCATGGACGTGGAGATGATCGTGCCGCAGCATGGCCGCATGTTCAAGGGCAAGAAGATGGTGAACGAGTTTTTGAACTGGATCGAGGCGTTGCCGTGCGGGGTGGACAACATGACCCAGGAGCACTATCGCGTCCCGGCCTGATCATCGGCCTGACGAAATAAAAACGGGCGACATCCGCGAGGATGCCGCCCGTTTTATGGAGCTTGCTTGTGCTTTGGCTGTGTTGCAGTCAGAGCGCGTTTGCGCCGGCCTGGGCGATCTGGCCGTCCTGGAAAGAGCGCACCCCGCTGATACCCAAGCCGCCGATGACGATGCCGTCGCGCAACAGGGGCATGCCGCCTTCGGCCGGAATTACCCCGGGCAGGGCGAGGTGGATCAGACGGCCACTCAATACCGCATCTTCCGATGCCTTGGTCGGGCGCTGGAACGCCACGGCGGCGTGCGCTTTCATGATCGCCGTCTCCACCGTGCCGAACTGCGTGTCGTGGCCGCGTTGCAGATAGAGCAGATGGCCGCCATCATCGACCACCGCGACCGTCACTTTCCAGGCATTGGCGTGTGCTTCTTGTTCGGCGGCAGCGGCGATGCGCTTGGCATCTTCCAGGGTCAGCACGGGCTTGTTTGCCATGCTTATGCGCCGAGCACCTTGAACACCTGGTCGCGGATGGATTCCACACTGCCGACACCGGGCACACACACGACCTTGGGCGCCTTCGCATCACCCGATTTCAACCATGCGGTGTAATAATTGACCAGCGGCTTGGTCTGCTGATGGTAAACCTCGAGGCGTTTCCTTACTGTTTCCTCATTATCGTCCGCGCGCTGTACCAGCGCTTCGCCGGTGACATCGTCCTTGCCCTCCACCTTCGGCGGATTGAAAACGATGTGGTAGGTGCGGCCGGATGCGGTATGAACCCGGCGACCGCTCATGCGCTTGATGATCTCATTGTCCGGTACATCCACCTCGACCACGAAGTCGATGGCGACACCTGCCTGCTTCATCGCCTCGGCTTGTGGCAGGGTGCGCGGGAAACCGTCGAACAGGAAACCCTTGGCGCAGTCTGCCTCCTTGATGCGTTCCTTCACCAGATTGATGATGATGTCGTCGGACACCAGGCCGCCCGCATCCATGATCTTCTTTGCGGCCACACCCAACGGCGTGCCGGCTTTTACGGCGGCGCGCAGCATGTCGCCGGTGGAGATCTGCGGGATGCCAAATTTTTCCTTGATGTAGGTGGCTTGCGTTCCTTTTCCTGCGCCGGGTGCGCCTAACAGAATCAACTTCATGGTGTTCGCTCCTTATCTA
>CAYTZF010000309.1:0-2685 GCA_964442265.1 uncultured Sideroxydans sp. | reverse complement strand
TTAGCCGTTTTCCCTATATCTGACAAGACCTTTCACGACTTTTCACATGTTCAATGTCATTCTTTTCGAGCCCGAGATTCCGCCCAATACCGGCAACGTCATCCGCTTGTGCGCCAACACCGGTGCGCATCTGCACCTGATCCGTCCGCTTGGTTTCTCGCTGGACGACAAACAATTGCGCCGCGCCGGTCTGGATTATCACGAGTACACCACGCTGCAGGTGCATGACAGTCTGGCGCAAGGTCTGGCGGCACTGGGACAACCGCGATTATTCGCGCTGACCACCAAAGGGACACACCCTTTCCACACGGTCGCCTGCCAGCCCGGCGATGCCTTCCTGTTCGGTCCCGAAAGCCGCGGCCTGCCGGCGGAGGTATTGGCCGCGTTGCTGCCGGAACAGCATCTGCGCCTGCCCATGTTGCCGGACAATCGCAGTCTGAATCTGTCCAATACGGTGGCCGTGGTGGTGTATGAGGCGTGGCGACAGTGCGGATTTGCGGGGAGCGTGTAATGGAGCACCCTCCCTTGTGGGAGCGGCTTTAGGTGAATTCTTCGCCCTGGGCGCGGCTGAGGAGTTGTTCGACGGCTTTATCAACCGGAAGCGACTCGTACAACACGCGATAGACCGCCGTGCAGATCGGCATTTCAACCCGGTTTTGCGCGGCAACAACTTGCACCTCTCGGGCGGTATAAACCCCCTCTGCCACGTGCCCCAGTTCTTTCAGAATATTCGGCAGCGATTGGTGCCGCGCCAGCAGCATGCCGACCTGGCGGTTGCGCGACAGGTCGCCGGTGCAGGTGAGGATGAGGTCGCCCACGCCGGACAGGCCGCCCAGGGTTTCGGCGCGCCCGCCCAGCTTCAACCCCAGCCGCGACATCTCGACCAGGCCGCGCGTGAGCAGCGCCGCGCGCGCGTTCATTCCCATTTGCATGCCGTCGCTGATGCCGGCCGCGATGGCCAGCACGTTCTTGATCGCGCCGCCGATCTCAACCCCCGCCACATCGGTGCAGGAATAGATGCGCAGGCGCGAATGGTGCAAGGTGTGCGCCATCCGTTGCGCGAAAGCGGGATCGGCGGAGGCGAGGGTGAGCGCGGTGGGGAGGCCGCGCGCGACTTCCTGGGCGAAGCTGGGGCCGCTCAGCACGCCGCACGGGAAGGCCGGCGGCAAAATTTCGCGCACGATCTGGTGGGGCAGCAGCGAGGTGGCGGCTTCGAAACCCTTGCACAGCCAGATGACACTCATCGGCTTGGCCCGTGCAGCGAGGGTGGCCAGAGTCGCGCGCAAACCGGACACCGGCACCGCGAGAATCAGCAGTTCGGCATTGGCAAGCACCGCGTCGAGATCGGCGCTGACTGCCAGCCCGTCGGGAAGCATCACATCGGGCAGATAACGCCCGTTGCGCCGGGTTTCGCGCATCGTTGCCGCCTGCGCCGCATCGCGCGCCCACAGGGCGACCGCATGGCGGCCGGCGAGACTGATCGCCAGCGCCGTGCCCCATGCTCCCGCTCCCAGTACGGCAATGTTCATGGTTTATTCGCCCCACACATCGGTATTCCTGATAAAGCCGGTCGAACCGTCACGGTGGCGCACCTTGACCCAGCTGCCGACATTGCCCAGCCATTCCAGTCCCACCTGGCGTTCCGCCCTGAACGCCAGCGGCGCGCTGCTGCTCCAGCTTTGGCGCACGATCGCTTCGCGCGCGGTGACCACCACATAACGCTTGCGGCTCAATTTGCGCTTTTCGATCCAGAACATCTTGCCGGCGGCATCGCGCGCCTTGACCCAGTTTTCCAGCAAAACCAGTTGCTGCAACGGCAAATAGCGCGTGGCAACATACAGTTTTTTTGCCTTGAGCGAGTTGGCGTCATACAGGATCGCCGGTTCGGCGACCGAGACGAACTCCGCCGCGCCCGCCGCCGTGCCGGCCAGCAGAACAGTTGCCAGGAGCGCGCGGCGCAGCATCAGTGCTTGACCGCAGCCGCCTCTTGTTGCGCCTGCGCCTGCTGCTTCTGTTGCTGGTAGATGGCGTCGAAGTTGATCGGGTTGAGCAGAACCGGGGCAAAGCCGCCGCGCACTGCCAGATCCGATACCACTTCGCGCAGATACGGGTAAAGAATGTTTGGGCAAACCACGGCGAGCACGGTTTCCATTTCCTGCGGCGGCATGTTGCGCACCTGGAAGATGCCGGCCTGTTTGGCTTCGATCAGGAACATCACCTGGTCTTTTTCCTCCAACGTGGCGGTGACGGTGACCATCACTTCGACTTCATACACGCCTTCTTCAACCGCACCCGCTTTGGTTTGCAGTTGCAGGTCAATCTTGGGGTTTTCGCGCTTGAGAAAGATCGCAGGCGCGCCGGGAATCTCCAGCGACAGGTCTTTCACATAGAGTTTTTCGATATTGAACAACGGTGCGGTTTGTTCCTGGGGGGCGGCAGTTTCAGTCATTTCTGTTCCTTCTATGATTAATGGTTCAAGAGCGGCGTCAGTTCACCGGACTGGTCGAGTTCGACCATGTCGTCGAAACCCCCGATGTGGCGGTCGCCGATAAAAATTTGCGGCACGGTGCGGCGCTGGCTGCGTTGTTCCATGATGAGGCGCTGTTGCGGATCGAGATCGACGCGGATCTTTTCGATTTCGGTCACACCCTTGCGCAACAGCAAGCGCTCGGCATTGATGCAGTA
>CAYTZF010000308.1:0-2641 GCA_964442265.1 uncultured Sideroxydans sp. | reverse complement strand
GTGCACCAACTGCCATAATCAGTTGAGCCGTGAACTGTACCAGCGTGACAACTTGACCAACGCCTTCAAGCAGACCGGTTCAACGATCCGCAACAAGCCGCTGGAAGAGATTGCCAAGGCGATCGGCGTGTCCATGGACGATCTGAAGAACAAGTACATGGATCCCAAGGTCGTACCGACTGCCAAGGGCGAGGACACCCCGGGCGCGTCGGGCATTCTGGAGACCTGGGCAGCCAAACGCATGGTGCCGGACATCGCGGTCATCGCGCTCAAGGATGGCGGTCCGATGGTCAGCAAGGATGAAGATGGCGACATCAGTGTATCCATCCTGTCGGCCAATCCGGCGGTGAATGTCGCACAGCTGAAGCTGCCGGCAGGTGCCACGGGCGCCACTGCGGTTCCTTACGATGCGGCAACGCACGGACGCGACTACTGGCTGTCCCCGGGTGCACCGCACTGCGCCGACTGCCACGCTGCGCCGTATGTTGAAGGTCAGGGCGGTATGGCCTACCCGATCAACCAGCCGGGCAAATACAGCGTGATGCGCTACTCGAAAGGCCACGCCGGTCTGTCTTGCCAGTCTTGCCATGAATCCACCCATGGACTGTACCCGGTCACGCCTTCAACCGACGTCACTTCGTACAAACAGGCTGCACAATACAATCCGGATGGTTCGCATGGCCCGTTGAAGTGTGCTTCCTGCCATGTGACGAACAAGGCGGGTGTGCCGCTGATCGCCAAGAAGAAGGAGCATGTCTGGAACGGCAAGCCGATCCTGAACAACTTTGATCTGGCGGTGACCTGGATGCACGGTAGCGCTCCTGACTTGGGCGGTGCGGTGCCAAAAGACTAGGACGTTTCGCAGTTGAGGGTAAACAGATCGGGGGGTTTTGCCCCCCGATTTGTTATGTGTCGCAAGATAAAACCGGGTGGGCAGCGCTATCGAGCGCTGCCGTACCCAACCAACGGGAAATCAAAAATATGTGGAACAGAAAAGCGTCGTTGGCCTGCTTGTTTTGGGCGGTTGCCCTGATCTTTTCGCCCATCCCTGCGGCCGCGGCCGATCAAGTGCTGGTGACAATCGGGGGTGAGGCAATTCATTCGCGCGAACTGGAGAAAGTCATGGCCAGTTCGCCGTTTTACACACAATTCAATACCATGAGCGAAGACGAGCAGGCGAGTCTGCGCGGGGACATGCTGCGCAGACTCGTGTCGGCGCGACTGCTGACACTGGAAGCTAAACGGCTGGGCCTGGACAAGACGCCGGCATTCCTGCGCGAGATGGATGACTTCAGGCTGGGGCTGCTCTACCGCAGCTACATGGATAAATTGCGCGAAGGCGTTATCATCCCCGCCGATACCCTTGCCGCCATGAAACAGCGCTTCAAGGGGGATGCGGACGCGCTGGATGCGGCCCAATCGTCCTATCGCTCCACGCAGTTTCGCGACATAAAACTCGCGGCGCTGCGCCGGATGCAGATAGACAGCCATCTCCAATTCTTTGACACGCGCATTCGCCCGGGCATCAAGCCATCCACGGTGCTCATGCAAGCCGACGGGATTCAAGTCACCTATGGCGATATTGTGGACAACGCGAAATGGAAGAACCTGCCCAACCCGGAATGGGTCAGGGAGCAACTGGAAAACCGCAGCGAGTTGCTGCTGGTCGCCCGGTATGCCGAACGTGAGGGTGCGGATGTCGGCGGGCAACTCGCCCGTTATGGCGATGAGCGGCTGCCGGCCCTGACGCTGGAGAAAAAGGGCAAAGAGTGGATCCCGAATGAAGCAGCTATGCGCAACTGGTACACCGCATACCCGGAGATCGGTCGCATTCCCGCCAGCTACCACGTCGGGCAACTGGTCGTTGCCGACAAGGCGGAAGCGGAAGCACTCCGCGCGCGCATCGTCAAGGGAGAAAGCCTGTTCACCCTGGCCGGGGAATACAGCATCGATCCCGCCGGCCGCCAACAGAACGGTGACATGGGCTGGATCGTGGAAGGCCGGGGCATGCCCGAATTGCTGAAGGTGCTCGATAGGCTGCAGGATGACGAGCTCAGCGGCGTGATCGCGACCCCATCCGGCTTTCACCTGCTGATGGTGCTGGAACGGCGGATTGGCCGGCAGAAGCCTTTCGCCGAGGTGCGCGAGCGGGTGCAGCAGATGATCGTCAACCAGCATCTTCCCGCCTACATGGGCGAGCTGGAAAAACGCTATCCGGTGAGCTGGAACTTGATGGTTGCACCCACCGCGTCAGCCGCCGCCACCCAATGAGGAAGCGCGCCGTCCTCGCGCTGGTGTTGGCGCTGTGCATGACATTGCCGGATGCCGTCGCAGGCGAACCCGACGCACCCGTCCTGCCGCCCGCGTTCACGCTGCCCGGTCTGGATGGCAAGCCGCACGAGCTGGGAGAATGGCGCAACAAAGTCGTTTTGCTCAATTTCTGGGCCAGTTGGTGTTCGCCTTGCCAAAGCGAGATTCCTGATCTGGTCGCTTTTCAGAATGAATATGGCAAGCAAGGATTGCAAGTTGTCGGCATCGGCATGGACAACGAGGTGAAACTGCGCAATGTCCATCGCACGCTCGAGATCAACTACCCGGTGCTGTTCACCAACTCGCCCACCGACCCCCTGCTGTCACGTTT
>CAYTZF010000307.1:0-3743 GCA_964442265.1 uncultured Sideroxydans sp. | reverse complement strand
CTGCTCTCCTTCATCGCCGTCCCTGCGCCCACGCAATCAGCGCATCCTGCGCATCCTGCCCGCGCTTGGCGTAGGGATGGTTGATGAAGAAGACGACGATCCATTCGCGGCCGCTCTTCGATTTTACATAGCCCGCGATGGTCTTCACGCCTTCCAGCGTGCCGGTCTTGAGGTGGGCGTGGCTGGCGGCGGGGCTGTCTTTGAGGCGTTTCTTGACCGAGCCATCCACGCCGAGGATGGGTAGCGAGGCTTGCAGTTCCGCGCTCAAAGGGTGGTGCGCGGCATGGTCGAGCAGTTGCGCCATATGCGCGGCGCTGATGCGTTCCTTGCGTGACAGACCGGCGCCGTTCTCCAGCACCAGTTCATCGAAATTCAAATGTTCGCGCGCCAGCCAGTTGCGCAGAGCGAAGGTGCTGCGCTCGACACTCATGCGACGCTGGATTTCCGTGCCGGAAAAGACGGCGGGTATTGCCACGCTTTCACTTTCCAGCGGCAGTGTTTCGCCCAGCGTCAAAAACAATTGCCGCGCCATCACGTTGTTGCTGAATTTGTTGATGTCGCGAATGATGTTGCTCAAGGGGTCGGAGGGGTGGGTGGAGAACAGGCGCGCATTGGGTCCGCCTTCGCCTTCGCGCTGTTTGCCGCGCAGGGTGCCGCCGAGTTCCTGCCACACGGCGCGAAAAACCGCTTCCACATAGCGCGTGTGCGGCATCACCGAGAGGTTGTGTTCGCGTTCCCCGCAATCGACCGGATAGTCACCGCGCAACACCACGCTGTCGCCGCTCGGTTCCACCGAGAAGCGCTCATCCCAGTCACGGCAATTCGATCCGCCATTGGCGGGTGCCAACTGGTTCTCCAGGCTGAATCCGGTGATGGGCGGCTCGCTCACCACTTTCAGTTTGTCGCCGTCCGGCAGGTAGCGCAAACGCAAAGTGTTGAAGTTGAGCAGCAGCGCATCGGGGCCGACGTTGTAGGCGCGCACCGGATCGTTGTCGAATTCTGCCGGGTCGTGCTCCGGCAAATCAAAATAGCTGCGGTCCAGCACCAGGTCGCCGCGAATATCGCGCAGGCCGCGCGCGCGCAATTCCGTCAGCCACAACCAGAACTGTTCGATGGTGAACTTCGGGTCGCCGTAGCCTTTCAGGATCAAATCGCCGTCCAGTACGCCGTCTTTCAGTTCACCGTCGAGCCAGGCCTCGGTCTTCCAGGTGTAGGCCGGGCCGAGCAGATCGAGCGCGGCATAAGTGGTGAGCAGCTTCATGGTGGAAGCCGGGTTCATTGGGCGTTGTGCGTTGATCCTGATAAGCGGGGCGTGTTTGCCAACCTCGCGCACTTCGACAGAGATGGCGGATTGCGGGATGCCGGCTTTCTTTAATTCTTGCGTGACGCTCGCGGGCAATCCGGCGGCGTAAATCGGGAGAGACAGGATAGATGCAAATAACAAAACCATTGAAATGGCGAAACGCGACGCTAACCTACCATTTCTGCGCGGTGGGGAATCTGTAGGTCGGGTTTCAACCCGACGCTGTTTGGTCATCCCTCGAAACTCGCCGCAAGCGGCTCGTTCTGTCGGGCTGAAGCCCGACCTACATGACTGCGGGAATGACGGAATGATTTTCATGATAGATCGTCGATGATGGCGATTGTATGCGCAACCAGCATCTGCATCTCGTCCTCGCTGATGATATAGGGCGGCATGAAATATACCGTGTTACCCATCGGCCGCAACAACAATTCATGCCGCAGACCGAGGGAGAAACAGCGCTGCGCGAAATCGGCGTGCGGCGTGTCCACCTCGAAGGCCCAGACCATCCCGGTGTGGCGGAAGTTACGCACCTTGGTATGTTCGCGCAGGGGTTGGGCGATGCGGTTGAAGAAGGCGGCCTTGCTGCGGTTCGCGGTGAGCACATCGTCCTGTTCGAAAATCTCCAGCGTGGCGAGCGCGGCGCGACAGGCGAGCGGGTTGCCGGTGTAGGAGTGCGAATGAAGGAAACCGCGCGCGGTCTCGTCGGCATAGAACGCCTGATAGATATCAGCGGTGGTCATCACGATGGACAACGGCAGATAGCCGCCGGTGATGCCTTTCGAAATAAGCAGGAAGTCGGGCGAAATCCCGGCCTGTTCGCAGGCGAACATCGTTCCGCTCCGACCCATGCCGACCGCGATTTCGTCGGCGATCAGATGCACGCCATATTTCGAGCAGAGTTCGCGGGCGCGGCTCAGATACACCGGGTGATACATCGCCATGCCGGCGGCGCCCTGGATCAGCGGCTCGACGATGAAGGCGGCGAGGCGGGTGTGATGCTGTTGCAGATGCGCCTCCAGCGCGTCGGCGCAACGCAGTGCAAACGCTTTCGCGCTTTCTCCCGCTTCGGCCTTGCGCCAGTCCGGGCTGGGCACGGTGGCGTTTTGTTTGATGAGCGCGCCATAGGCATCGCGGAACAGCGCGACATCGGTCACCGACAGCGCGCCCAGCGTCTCGCCGTGGTAGCTGTTTTGCAGGCTGATGAATTGCGTCTTCTCCGGCTGGCCGCGGTTGCGCCAGTAGTGGGCGCTCATCTTCAATGCGATCTCGGTGGCCGAGGCACCGTCCGAACCGTAGAAGCAATGCCCCAGCCCGGCGGGCGCGAGTGCACGCAATTTTTCCGAGAGTTGCACCACCGGTTCGTGGGTGAAGCCGGCCAGCATCACGTGTTCCAGTTTGCCGAGCTGGTCAACCAGGGCGGCGTTGATGCGCGGATTGCAATGGCCGAACAGGTTCACCCACCAGGAGCTGACCGTGTCCAGATAGCGCTTGCCGTCGAAGTCGACCAGCCAAGCGCCTTCGCCGCGCGCGATCGGCACCAGCGGTAACGTTTCGTGCCGCTTCATCTGGGTGCAGGGATGCCACACGGCGGACAGGCTGCGGGCGAGGAGGTCACGGTTGGATGTCATGCGCGGCATGATAACGTAAGATGCAGGCATCACATTCGGCTGGAGGTTAGCATGCGTATTTTCATCACCGGCGGCACCGGCCTGATCGGGCGCGCCTTGTGCCGCGCGTTGCGGGCGGCGGGACATGAACTGACGGTGTTGAGCCGTCATCCGGAAACGGTGGCGGCGAAGTGCGGCGCCGGCGTGGAGGCGATGCGCTCGCTGGCCGAATGGACGCCGCAACGCGCCTTCGATGCGGTGATCAATCTGGCCGGCGAACCCATCGTCGATGCGTATTGGTCGGCGCGGCGCAAGCAAGTGCTGTGGGACAGCCGGGTCACCCTCACCGAGGAACTGGTACGCCGGATCAATCTGGCCGAACATAAACCGGCAGTGCTGTTGAGCGGCTCGGCGGTGGGTTATTACGGTGACCGTGGCGACACCGTGCTGGATGAGAACGCTGCAGCGGGCACCGGTTTCTCCGCAGAACTATGCCAGTCATGGGAAGCGGCTGCGCTGGGGGCGGAAAAACAAAACGTGCGCGTCTGTCTGTTGCGGACAGCACCCGTGTTGAGCCGCGAAGGCGGCCTGTTGGGCAAGATGCTGCTCCCGTTCAAGCTGGGTTTGGGTGCGCGCCTCGGCGACGGGCGGCAATGGATGAGCTGGATCCACATCGAGGACTACGTCGCCCTGGTGCTGCGCCTGCTGCAGGACGCCGAGGCGCGTGGCCCGTTCAACATGGCTGCGCCCGAGCCGGCGACCAACCGCGAATTCACCGCCGCCCTCGCGCAGGCGGTGCAGCGCCCGGCCTGGTTTGTCGCGCCGGCATT
>CAYTZF010000306.1:0-6588 GCA_964442265.1 uncultured Sideroxydans sp. | reverse complement strand
CCCTTACCATACAATTTGAAGTTTAAACTTTCAATTTGCAAACATGCTGAATCGATCCGCATTTTCCACCGCATTGCGTCTGGCGCAGGGTTTTCCCGTGCTGGCGATCACGGGGCCGCGTCAGTCCGGCAAGACGACGTTGGCGCGCGCGTTGTTTGCCGACAAGTTTTACGTTTCGCTGGAAGACCCGGAGGAGCGTTCGTTTGCCGACTCCGACCCGCGTGGGTTTCTGGCGCGGTTTCCGCAGGGGGCGATTCTGGACGAGGTACAGCGTTGCCCGGATTTGTTTTCTTATCTGCAAGGCGTGGTGGATAAGCGCAAGCGGATGGGCGAGTTCATTCTCACGGGGTCGCAGCAGTTTGGTTTGATGTCGAACATCAGCCAGTCGTTGGCTGGACGGGTGGGGTTGTTGCAGTTGCTGCCGTTTTCGTTGGCCGAGTTGAGGGAAGGCGGCTTGCTGCCCGCAACGCTGGATGAAACGATGTTGCGAGGGTGTTATCCGCCGCTGTACGACCGCCCCGTTGCGCACGGCGACTGGTTCCCCAACTACGTGGCCACTTATCTGGAAAGAGATGTACGGCAGTTGTTGGCGGTACGCGATTTGTCTCTGTTCCAGCGTTTCCTCAAGATGTGCGCCGCACGCTCTGGGCAGTTGCTCAATCTTTCCGCGCTGGCGGCGGATTGCGGCATTTCTCATGTAACCGCACGGGAATGGATGACGGTGCTGGAGGCGAGTTATATCGTTTATCTGTTGCGCCCCCACCATGAGAATTTCGGCAAGCGGCTGGTGAAGATGCCCAAGCTGTACTTTCTCGATACCGGCTTGATGGCGTATTTGTTGGGCATACGCGATGTGGATACGCTGACCACCCATGCCTCGCGCGGCGCGATGTTTGAAACGCTGGTGGTGTCGGAGTGGGTAAAGCGCCAGTTCAACGCCGGTCAGGTTGCCGAGTTGTATTTCTGGCGCGACAGTGCGGGACATGAGGTTGATCTGTTGATCCCACAGGGCAACCAGTTCATGCCCGTGGAAATCAAATCCGGCTCCACTTTCAGCAGCGACTGGACGACTGTGCTGCTCAAGTTGTCGGCACTGTTCGGCGATGCGGCACTATCGCCGGGCATTATTTATGGCGGGGATGGGCAGTATGAACGCGACGGGTGTCGCGTTGTCGGTTGGCAGGCGCTGGCGCATTCATCGGAATCCGCTGCGCAATAGCTGTGCAGCAAGCTTAAAGTACAAAAACCACCTTCGATAACCCCACCCCATGGCCACCCTAATCCCCACCCTCGGCGCCGCCCGCTTCGATGCGCGTGGCGAGTTACGCCTCGCCGAGCGGCTGAAGGATTGCCTCGAAGACAACGCCTGGGTGTGGCACAACATCCCGGTCGGGCCTTTCGGCAGGCATCCGGATTTCGTGACCTTGCATCCGCAGCAGGGCATTGTGGTGCTGGAGGTGAAGGACTGGCGGCTGGATACGATAGCCAATGCAAACAGCAAGCAGGTGGAGCTGATAACTGATCGCGGCAATGTGACGACTGACAATCCTTTCGAGCAGGTGCGCCGCTACATGTTCAACGTGGTGAATGCGTTGCAGCACGATCCGCTGCTGGTCAACGAGAGAGGAAGCTTCAAGGGCAAGCCGGTGTTTTCCTTCGGGCACGGCGTGGCCTTCACGAACATCACGAGCAAGCAGTTTGAGCAGACCGATTTGCGAGAAGTATTTCCGCCGGCGCGCTGCATCTTCCGCGACGAAATGACAGAGAGCGTCGATCCGGATGCCTTCCGCGAGCGGGTCTGGCGCATGGTGTCGCCGCGCATCGGGCCTGCCTTGTCGCTGCCGCAGATCAACCGGGTGCGCGCGATTCTGTTCCCTGAGATTCGCGTCACCCAGATTGCGCTGCCGTTTGACGAACCGCCTGAAAATGCCTCGCCCGCCAAAGACCGCATACTGGAAGTGATGGACATGCAGCAAGAACAGGTGGCGCGCAGCATGGGCGAGGGACACCGCATCGTGCGCGGCGTGGCGGGCTCGGGCAAGACGCTGATTCTGGCGTTCCGCGCCGAGCAGATCGCGCGCGCGGCGAGCCGCCCGGTACTGCTGTTGAGTTACGCGAACGGCATCTCGGGTCGGCTGGAGAATGCGATGCAGGACAGAGGGGTGGAGGACAAAGTGGTCGCTTCGACCTTTCATTCCTGGTGCTGGAAGATGCTGCGTACTTATGGCCTGCCGATTGCGACCGAGAAAGAGTTTTCCGACTTTTCGGAGCGGCAGGCTGCCAATGTGCAAGCCGTGCTCGATGCCGCCGAGCGCGGTCTGATTCCGGGCGGGCAGTACGACGCGGTACTGATCGACGAGGCGCACGACTTCGAGCCGCAGTGGCTGGCGCTGGCAGCGAAGATGGTGAACCGGGACACGAAGGCGCTGATGATCGTTTACGACGATGCGCAGGCGATTTACAAAGGGCGAAAGCGCCCGGTGTGGAAGCAACTCGGCATCGAGGCCGCCGGACGCACCACGGTGCTCAAGGTGAATTACCGCAACACCGCGCAGATATTGCGCTTCGCACGCAAGTTTGCCGCCGACGTGATCGGCGCACCGGGCGTGTGCGCCGGTGACGAGAGCGCGATCCTGATGCCGGAAGACGGCGGGCGCGAGGGGGTGGAGCCGGTGGTGCGCCAGTGCGTGAGCTACGACGGCGAAGCGCACGCGATTGCGGAATGGTTGCTCGGACGCAAGGCCGCCGGCTACCAGTGGGGGCAGATGGCGGTGCTGTATCCCCGGCATTTCATCGGCGGGTTATTCGAGAAGATTTTGGCTAAACACGGCGTGCCGGTGGACGTGGCCAAGGAACATCACAACCGCGTAGAGACAGAACGCGACGCGGTGCGCTTGCTGTCCATGCACAACGCCAAAGGGCTGGAGTTCCCCTGCGTGGCGATTGGCGGCTTGGGTGCGCTGAAGAAGGCGGAGGAGATAGAAGACGACATCCGCCTGACCTACGTCGCCATCACGCGCGCGACGCATGAGGCGTTCATCACTTACTCGAACAGGTCGGAACTGATCGGGCGGCTGGTGGTGTAGGTCACACTCGGGGTTGGAGTTGAATTGCCGTCCGATGCAGGATAAAACCGACCTTCACCCATCCCGTTTTTTGCCCTGAATGTCTCCGCGCCTCCGCGTGCAGACGTTTTTACTTCCTGCACGCCCGGCGCGAGATCAGTAGTCGGTATAGCCTTTTTCGCCCGGCGTGTAGAAGGTGCTCATGTCGGGCGGGGTCAGCGCCGCGCCGCTTTGCAGCTTCGCCACCAGATCGGGGTTGGAGATGAAGGGGCGGCCAAACGCAACCAGATCGCCTTTTTGCGCATCCAGATCGGCGTTTGCCCGCGCCGCATCGTAGCCGCCGGAGAGGATGTACTTGCCCTTGAAGCCGGTGCGGATCTTCGCTTTGAGTTCCGGGCTGACTTCCGGCGCGCCCATCGAGCTGTGATCGACCACGTGGATATACGCCAGGCCGATCTCGTTCAAGCCTTCGATCAGGCGCAGATACAGCGCATCCATTTGGGCATCGGGCACGGAGCCGTTGAACACGCCGTAGGGCGAGATGCGCATGCCGATGCGCTCCGCGCCGATCTGCGCCGCGGCAGCCTTGGCGATTTCCACCGCAAAGCGGATGCGGTTCTCGACACTGCCACCCCAGCGATCTGTACGTTGATTCGTTGCAGTATTGAGAAATTGGTCGATCAGATAGCCGTTCGCCGCGTGCAGCTCGACGCCGTCGAAGCCGGCGTCAATGGCATTTTTACAGGCCGTTGCATACTCGCCGATGGTTGTCGTGATGTCATCGTCACTCATCGCGGTCGGCACGGGGTACGGCTGCATGCCGTTGCTGTCGGTCCACATCTCGCCCGGCGCGGCCAGCGCGGAGGGGGCGAGGATTATGGCATCGGCCGCCATGTTGGCGGGATGGCTGACGCGTCCGGTGTGCATCAGTTGCACGAAGATTTTGCCGCCTGCAGCGTGCACGGCATCGGTCACCTTGCGCCAGCCAGCGACCTGCTCGGGCGAAAATAATCCGGGAATGCGCGCGTAGCCAAGGCCGTTGGGCGAAGGCGAAGTGCCCTCGGTGATGATCAGTCCGGCTGCCGTGCGCAGGCTGTAGTATTTTTCCATCAGCGCGTTCGGCACATTGCCGGTGGCGCGGCAACGCGTCATCGGCGCCATTGCAATGCGATTTTTCAGTTGAAGCTTGCCCAGCGTGGCCGGGGTAAACAGGGTGTCAGTCATTTCTTTTTCCTCGTTGATTATTGCTTGATCGCTTCGACCGGAATGGTCAGTTTCACTTCATCGCTGACATAGGGCGCGTGTTTGCCCATGTTGAAGTCGGAACGCTTGACCGTGACGGTGGCGTTCGCGCCGCAGGCATCTTTTTTGAGCATCGGATGCGGCATGCAATGGAACGAAGTGAGGGTCAAGGTCACCGGCTTCGTCACTCCCTTGATCGTAAGATTTCCGGTAACCGCCGCCAGTTTGTCACCGTCAAATTTCAATTGATTCGATTTGAACGTGATGCTCGGATATTTTGCCGTATTGAAAAAATCCTCGCCCTGAATGTGCCCGTTGAACAGCGCGTAACCGGTGTTGACCGAGGTCGCATCGATCACGACATCGACCGATCCTTTCTTCGCGGCGCGGTCGAGCACGATCGTGCCGGAGGTTTTGTCGAACTTGGAAAGCTGGGTGGAATAACCAAAGTGGCTGTACTCGAAGCGCGGCAGGGTGTGCGTGGGATCGATGTTATAGGTTTCTGGCGCGGCAAAAGCGCCAGACGACAGCGAAGCGGCGAAAGTCAATGCGATGAGTTTTTTCATGGTGTTCTCCTGTGGTGGGTTGGGGTGAGACTACTGGTTGCCGGGTGCTGCGGTGACAACAAGGTGAAATTTGATCCGGATTTCGTTGGCGACCGCGCTGACATCGTCCCAGATGCCCTCGCCGATGTTGTAATCGAGACGCCCGATGGTGAACTGGCCATCAAATACCCCGCGCGCGCCGTTGGCCTCAAAGCTGAAGGGGGCAACGACATCCCGCGTCTTGCCCTTGATGGTAAGCTTGCCCGCCGCTTGGTAACGGTTGCCGCCCAGGGGCTTCACCCCGGTTGAAACAAAGCTGGCCGCCGGAAAGGCCTGGGTGTTGAACCACAGCTTGCCTTTCACTTCGTCATCCGCCTCGGCGACACCGGTGTCGATGCTGGCGAGATCGATCTCGATGCGCGCCTGCGCCGTGCCCAATTTTGCGGGATCGAAAGCGGCATGCGCGGTGAATTTGCCGAACGTGCCGTCCATGTTCACGCCCATCTGCCGGTAGGCGAACGTCACCGTGCTTTCATTCGCCTGCACCTGGCTGAATTCGACCGCAGATGCAATACCGCTCATCAGCGCGGCACCCAACAAAGCGATGCTCACGCACATGGCGCAGGCCACCCGAAAAGATGAATCGTCTGTGCCCTGAGCGTTTCCCTCCCTTGCAGGGCGCATTTCGGCAGAGCCGAAACCGCTCACAAGGCGTGGCGCATGCGCCACGAAACCCCTTGTTCGCCCCCCGTTCTCTCTCTCCCGGAGGGCGAGGGGTACGGTATGTCCTCGCTGCGCGAGACTCAAGTTAAAGTGTGCTTTCATTTGCTCATTCCTTTCGGCAGCATGCGCGCCAGAATCCGGTCGTGGTCGATGAATTTGTGTTTGATGACGGCGGCGATATGCATGCCCACCAGCAGAAACAGGGCGAGATTCAGACCCTGATGCACGGTGGTAAGCAGTTCGCCCAATGCCTTGTCCTTGCCCACCAGATCGGGCAGCGGCAGCACGCCGAACCACACCGTCTGAATACCCTTGGCCGAACTCATCAGCCAGCCCGAGAGCGGAATGGCGAGCAGTAAACCGTACAGCGCCAGATGCGTGAGGTGGCTCACCACCACCTCCCAGCGCGGCGTCAATGCCGGCAACGGTGGCGGTGTGTGGATGAAGCGCCACACGACGCGAACGATGACCAGCAACAGGATCGTGACGCCGATCCACTTGTGATAGCTGAAGTACTGCAACTTGGCCGGCGACAGCGGCAGGTCGTGCATGTAGACACCAAGCGGAAAGGTGGTGAAGATCAGCAGCGCCACCAGCCAGTGCAGACTCATGGCAACGCCGTCGTAGCGATTGACCGGTTCGTTCATGCCGCCCTCCTTTCGCTGGCAAAGCGCCCGCTGCGGAAATCCTCCAGCGCCTGATGAATCTCTTCCTGCGTGTTCATCACGAACGGGCCGTACTGCACGATCGGCTCATTGAGCGGTTTGCCCGCGACGAGGATGAGTCGCGTGGATTCGGTCGCGGACACAGTGATTCCTTCCGCGTCCGCCGTGTTGTCCAGAATGCCCATGCGCTGCGCCGCCACTTCCGTTCCCGCCACGTTCGCCGCCCCGCGATAGGTGTAGATGAACGCATTGTGCGTGGCCGGAATGGCGGTCGCTAACGACGCGCCCGCAGGCAAATGGATGTCGAGATAGAGCGGCTCGGTCACTGCGCGCCTGACCGCACCCGCC
>CAYTZF010000305.1:0-2250 GCA_964442265.1 uncultured Sideroxydans sp. | reverse complement strand
AAAACCGCAATGGTGGCAGCGCAGGCTGCGGTCTTTGCGGTGCAGCACCAGCTTGCCCGCGCAGTGTTTGCACTCGGACAGCCAGCCGCAGGCGGTGCACATCAGCACCGGCGCATAGCCGCGCCGGTTGAGAAAGATCAGACTCTGTTCGCGGCGTTGCAGGCGCGACTCGATGGCGGCAAGCAAGGGCTCGCTCAAGCCTTCGCGCACGGGCAGTTGATTCACATCGATACAGCGCACGACGGGCAAGGTCGCCGGCTGCACCGCGCGTTGTGTCAGTTGCAACAAATGATAGCGCCCGCTTTGCGCGTTGTGCCAGCTTTCCAATGAAGGGGTTGCCGAACCCAAAACGATTGGCACGCCGCGCTGGTTGGCGCGGAAAATCGCCACGTCGCGCGCCGAGTAGCGCAAACCGTCCTGCTGTTTGAACGAGGCATCGTGTTCTTCATCCACCAGTATCAGGTTCAATTCCGGCAACGGGGTGAAAACGGCAAGGCGTGTTCCCAGCACGATGCGCGCCGCGCCGGATTGCGCCTTGAGCCAGTTCTGCGCACGCTCCCCATCGGCCAGCCCGCTATGCAAACTGACCAGTTCCACATCCGGGAAGCGGCTGCAGAAATAGTGTTCAAGTTGCGGCGTCAGGTTAATCTCGGGCACCAGCAGCAAAACCTGGCCGCCGCGCTGCAGCATCGCGTGCATCAGGTGCACATACACCTCGGTCTTGCCGCTGCCGGTGATGCCGTGCAGCAGGAAGCAGCCGTAACCGCTTTGCCGGGTGACGGCAGCGACGGCCTGCTGCTGCTCGTCCGTCAGCGCATGGGCATCCTTGAACACATGCGCGATACGCGGCAGGGATGCACCCGCTTCGACCCAGCCCGCTTCCAGCAACGCTTTCAATGCGGCGGGCGCACTGGCGGAAAGTTCGCGCAATTGTGCCCCGCTCCGTGGACCGAGGCGCAGCGTCTGCAGGATGCGCTGTTGCACCACCCGGCGCTTGGGCAGCGTCGCCAGATCCAGCGCCTCGCCTGCCGGACTCAGGCAGTAAGTCAGTGCCTGCTTCGCCGTGAAGGGCGCCGCATCGCGCAAGCGCGCCGGCAAAGCCGACAGTGCAACCATGCCCAGCGGATAGTGGTAGTAGTCGCTGCAAAAACGCAGCAAGACGAGCAGTTCCTGCGGTAGCGGCGGTACGTCATCCAACACCCGCACCACAGATTTCAGCTTCCCCTCTGCCAGCTCAGACTCCGCCGCCCATTCCAGCGCGATACCGACGACCTCTTTACGCCCGAACGGCACGACCACGCGCTGGCCGATTTCAAGCTGCATTGCTTCACGCACGCGGTAATCGAAAAGCGTTGACAATGGCACGTCCAGCGCGACACGAAGCAGTGACGTTTTAGTGTGATTTTCTCGGGTCATTTCTATGAAGTTTAGCCAATCGCCTTGAACTATATAGGCATTTTTTCTTATACACATTTGCTGTGGATAAGTTTGTGGAAAGTTCGCCTTATTCAGTCCTAACTGCGCACGACCTATACGCTTTTATTTCCGCGCCCATTTTTTGTCCATCTTGTTCACATCATAATAAACAACAAGTTAGACAGTAAAAAGCAAAAGCCACGGGAAACATGGCCCGTGGCTTTTGTGGTCAGCGGCATCCTGTTCATAGCCGACAGGACGCGCCTGATTTAATGGTACTTTTTACTGAGCTCGTGGACGGCCTGCACCAGTGCGGCAACATTCTCCGGATCGGTGTGTTGCGAGATGCCGTGCCCCAGGTTGAACACATGGCCGCTGCCATAGCCGTAACTGCTCAATACCTTCTCGACTTCGTTGCGGATCACCTCGGGGGTGGCGAACAAAACCGCCGGGTCGAGATTGCCCTGTAGCGCAACCTTGTGCCCCACTTTCTGCCGCGCCACGCCGATGTCCATGGTCCAGTCCAGTCCGACCGCATCGCAACCGCTGTCGGCGATGCCTTCGATCCACAGCCCGCCGCCCTTGGTGAACACGATGGACGGGATGCGCACACCGTCTTTTTCCTTGATCAGTCCGGCGATGATGCGTTGGGTATAGGCCAGCGAAAACTCGTGGAAAGCGGCATGCGACAGCGCACCGCCCCAGGAATCAAAGATCATCACGGCCTGCGCGCCGGCTTCGATCTGCGCATTGAGGTAAGCGGTCACGGCCTGCGCCGTCACGTCCAGCACGTGGTGCATCAGTTTCGGTTCTTTGTACAACAAGGTCTTTACC
>CAYTZF010000304.1:0-1876 GCA_964442265.1 uncultured Sideroxydans sp. | reverse complement strand
AGTTTAGCAGATTGGGATTTGTGCTCTGACCGGAACAAGA
Source organism: uncultured Sideroxydans sp. (assembly GCA_964442265.1). Classification (GTDB taxonomy): domain Bacteria; phylum Pseudomonadota; class Gammaproteobacteria; order Burkholderiales; family Gallionellaceae; genus Sideroxyarcus. The sequence continues at coordinate 1,836 of CAYTZF010000304.1, read as the reverse complement.
CCCTGATGAGCCACCCCGCAAGGGGGTGACTCATCAGGGTCGCGCTCCGCGCAGTTTAGCAGGAGAAGTGCTTCTGGTTCGGCGGTTATAAAGCAATTTGCATTTAAAACTGGCTTGGGCAATACTGCATCGCATCTGTAATGCAAGAGGATCGAATAATGAAAACCGCAACTAAAACTTCCACTATTCCGCCGCTGCGGGTAAATGAAGAGGTGCGTGCTGCTGCCGAGGCTGCGTTGTTGGAAGGCGAGACGCTTTCCGGTTTTGTGCTGGAGGCGATTCAATTCAACATTCAGCGCCGGACGATGCAGCAGGAGTTCGTCACACGCGGGCTGGCGGCGCGGGATGATGCGCGCCGGACGGGTAAATATGTCTCGGCAGACGAGGTGTTGGCGGGGCTGGATAAAACGCTGGCGCGTTCGCGCAAGACGACTCTCCACAAGTGAATTACTCGGTTCGCTTTGCGCCTGCCGCCGCGAAAGACTTGCAACGTTTGTTCGATTTTCTCGCGGAACGGGATGTAAAAACCGCCAGGCGCGCCCGCACGGCTATTGCCAAAGGCATTGAGTTCTTGCGCACCTTTCCATTCAGTTGCCGCAAGGCATCGCCGGAACATCCCCTGTTGCGCGAGTTGATTATCAGTTTTGGCACAAATGGCTATGTCGTATTGTTTGAAATCGAAGACAGCCAGACGGTGACTGTGCTGGCCATACGTCATCAGCGCGAGGAAGATTTCTTTTAAAGCTTTACCATGGCGGACCTCCTGCCACCGCTCAAGCCCATCGCCATTAAGGAGCGACTCTCAATTCTATTTGTCGAAAAAGGCCATCTGGATGTGTTGGATGGCGCGTTCCCCACTCGCGTGGGGATGAACTGTGGCACAGCATCCGCGCCTGTGCGGTAGCTCCAAGTTTAGCAGGAGAAATGCACTGCTTTTCTAACGTTGCATGCCTGCTTCGTACCAGCCTTCACTGCGCTTCACGATATACACCACGCTCAACATCACCGGCACTTCGATCAGCACGCCGACCACCGTTGCCAAGGCGGCGCCGGATTCGAAGCCGAACAGGCTGATGGCGGTGGCGACGGCGAGCTCGAAGAAGTTGCTGGCGCCGATAAGGGCGGAGGGACCGGCGACGCAGTGGGCTTCGCCGGTCTTTTTGTTGAGCCAGTAGGCGAGGCCGGAGTTGAAATAAACCTGAATCAGGATCGGCACGGCGAGCATGACGATGATGAGCGGGTGTTCGATGATGGCATTGCCCTGGAACGCAAACAGCAGCACCAGGGTGAGCAACAGCGCAGCAACGGAAATGGGGTTAAGGACTTGTAAAGCGCGATGTACTGCGGCCATGCCGTCGCGCGCCAGCAGCACTTTGCGCCAGATCTGCGCCAACACGACGGGGATGACGATGTAGAGCACGACCGAAGTGAGCAGGGTGTCCCACGGCACGGTGATTGCCGACATGCCGAGCAGCAACGCGACGATGGGGGCGAAGGCGACCACCATGATGGCATCGTTCAGCGCGACCTGGCTCAGGGTGAATAGCGGTTCGCCGTTCACCAGCCGGCTCCACACAAACACCATCGCGGTGCAGGGCGCGGCGGCGAGCAGGATGAGCCCGGCGATATAGCTGTCGAGCTGGTCGGCGGGCAGATACGGCGCGAATACGTGGCGGATGAAGATCCAGCCGAGCAGCGCCATCGAGAACGGCTTGACCGCCCAGTTGATGAACAGGGTGACGCTGATGCCGCGCCAGTGGTGGCGGACTTCATGCAGCGCGGTGAAGTCGATGCGCAGCAGCATGGGAATGATCATCACCCAGATCAGCACGCCGA
>CAYTZF010000303.1:0-4574 GCA_964442265.1 uncultured Sideroxydans sp. | reverse complement strand
CGATCATCCGTGGAGAAAAATGTCCGTCGGCAAATCCGCCCACGACGGACAGCGCGTTACACCGTAGCGAAAGGAAAACAGGAAAAGCGGACATTTCTACTTTGCAGGAAAGCGGACATTTCTATTTAGCGTTGACAGGATGGGTTGAGCATAGCGATACCCATCAATCGTTGGCATGGCGCAGGCAATGGGTATCGCTGCGCTCAACCCATCCTACCCGGCTATTCAGCGGCGTGTTTCTGCGCCAACTGCTGCTGTTGCACCTGCGCGACATAGCGTTGCAACTTCATCACGATGTCGCCATTCGGCTGGATGAATTCGCAGCCGGCGCGGCGTTTGACTTCGCCGCTGCGGTCGGTCACTTCGAACAGGCTTTTTACTTCGATCACCGGATGGATGCTGCCGATGCCGGGTAATTCGATCTCGCAATCCGTATAGCGTTTGCCGACCTCCAGCCTGACATCATCCTGCACACAGACCAATGCCACGCCGCCGATGCTTAAATCCATGATGGTCAGTTCATGCCGGGTGCGCGCCCGCTGCGGGTGAGCGTGGATATAGCACTTGAGCGCGTCCGGTTCGCGGTTGAGCAGGCGATAATAATTTCGACGCTGCAGGCGCAGGAGCTTGTGCGGCAGGGGCAGGAAGAAAGCGGTCCTGTTTTGAAACAGACCCTGCGTCACCTCGGCGGAGACCCATTGCACTTTGGCCTGATTGTGCGTGCTGACGAAAATGATGCGGCGGCTGCGCTCGATGTGACGGTTGTCAACCGGGCTGGTGGCGGCATCGACCCACACGCCGCTTTCATCCGCCGCCAACAGCAGGGTCAGCACCATCCGGTTGTCCTCGTTGTAGTAGAGCGCGACGCGGCTGCCCCGGGCAACGATGTCGCGCAATACGGCAAGGATTGCTTTCGGGTCGTTCAGAATGAAATCGCCGGCTTCATCCTGGGTGACGACCTCGATCTTGAGCGGTATTTCTTTGTGGTGCATGACAAAACCCGGATTGACGCAAGTGGATGGATGATAGCGGCTAACGCGGCGAGGCAGAACGGTGAATAGCGGGGATTTCCGCCTGTTCCAGTCGGTATAGCCAGGCCAGCAATTCCGCCACCGCCAGATACAGCGCGGGCGGAATGTGCTGATCCAGCTCGACCTGCATCAGCAAGGCGACCAGTTCCTCCGATTCATGCACATAGATGCCGTGCTGGTGCGCGCGCTCGATGATGGCCTGTGCGATCAGGCCGCGCCCGCTGGCAACCACGCGGGGCGCACTCTCGCCATTGCGATAGGCGAGGGCGACCGCCATCTGGCGCTTGGCCGACTCATTCATCCGGCGGACTCCACGGCCTGCCGGATTTGGGTTTGCAGCACCGGCACCCCGCGCGCGTTCAAAGCCGACACCAGTTGCGCACTGGCATCCAGCAATGTTTGCGTCGCCACCGCGTTGCCGACCTCGATCTCAAAGGCGACGGCAGTGCCGTTGAAGCGCAAGCGCGCGCTGATGCCGCCCAATTGCGGCAAGTCCAGCTGCAATTTGGTGAACCAGTTTTTTTCCTCTGGGGCAGCGGACGGCTGGCCGGATTCTTCACCCACCTCCCAGCGCATCTCCTGCTCCGGCCACACCAGGCCCTGCCATACCACCTGTTTGTTTTCCAGCGCATGCAGTTGTTGTTGCACGATGGCTTGCAGCGGTTCGGAAAGGTTGGCCGTGCGCGGGTTGACGGAATCGGCGGCGGCCGGGTGTGGCAACTGATTTTGTGGCTCCTGCAACAACTGTGGCGTGGTGCGCGTACCGGCGATCCACTGCGCCTGGTGCGCTTCGTAAAACAGGCCGCTGTGACTCAGTGCATGATGTAATTTACCGGCCAACTCCCCGGTGTTGAGGATTTCTTTCGTGTTGATCCACAAAGGCGCGCGCTGTGCCGCAGGCACATAGTCCTGGCGCATCGGTTGTTGCGCCAACGACGACAGCAGGCGCGCGGTCGAGCCGAGCTGTTCCGAGGTGGAAAGCGGGTTGCTGGAGGCGGCGATGGAAAAAGTCAGGCGCGGCTGCAGCGCAACGACGCGCAACGCAACCAGGTCGCCGCTGCGCACAAATTCAGGCAACTGCATTTGTATCGTGCGCTCCGCGATTCGTACCTGAAATGCGCCGGGAGCGACTTTGGCCTGCACCGTTGCCTGCACCTGCTGGCCGACTTCCAGCTTGAGCGCGGCGGCAGGATTTTTCTGGTCGGGTGTAACCGCAATCAGCGGTTTATCGGTGAGCGCGAGCCGGTTAAGGGTGGCGGTGAGCAGGTCGGTTGGCAGCATGGCTCATCGCGCAAACGTCAGCCTTGCGTCAGATAAGCGTTTTGCAGGCGCTGTTCGCTGCGCGCACTTTGCATGATCTGTTGCAACTGGCGCATCCACGGTTCGGTTTGCTCGCGAATGGCTTTGTCGTCGGCCAGCATCTTGCGGATCAGCGCCGCTTTTTCCCGGCGCGCCGACTCGTCGGCGGGCACGCCGTCGCGCGGCTTGAGTTGGGCGACCCGGCGCGCGCATTCCTTTTCCAGCGCGATCAGTTCATCCCACTCGCCCGATGCCGCGGCGGCCCGCATTTGGCCGGTGATGGCGGACAGGGATTGATAGGCTTCGATTACATTATTCATGTTCATGCTCTTCCGTAAACCAGCGCGGCGGGTTTGTTGATGACGGGGGCGGTTTCGGCACGCGGCGCATGGCCGTGCGGGCGGATTTCATCCCACGCGGTTTTCAAATCGTTGAGCAGTTGCGCCACTTCGTCCAGGATGCGGGAGTCGTTGTTCAGATTCGCCTGTAGCAGGCGGTTTTCCATGTAGTCGTACAGGTCGGCAAGGTTCTGCGCCAGCGCGCCGCCCACTTTGCGGTCCAGACTGGTCTTCAGGCCTTCTTCAATGATCAGGATCGCCTTGGAGATGGCCGCGCCCTTGGCTGCAATATCCTTGCGCAGGATCGCGTTCCTGGCGTTGGCGATGGCCAGCAATGCGCCCTGGTACAGCATGGCGATCAGCTTGTGCGGATCGGCCGCGGCGACGCCGGATTCCACACCCACTTTGGCATAAGTATTGATGGCAGTGCGCGCGTTCATGATATTTCTCCTAGTTAAAGTTGCCGATATTTGCCAATTGCTGCGACAGGAAAGTGCTGGTTTGATTCATGCTGCTCAGCAGGCTGTCGAGCGCGGTAAATTGGGCGCGGTAACGCTGCTCGATGCCGATTAAACGGTTTTCCAGCGCGGCCCGCTGTGTGTCGAGCTGCTTGATGCTCTGCCCGAGCCCGTCACTGCGGCTGTTGAGGGGCCCCTCGCTGGCAAGTGTTTTGCCCGCCCAGGCACCGAGGACGGTGGCATAGCCGCCGCTTGAGGTGAACAGGTTCGCCACATCGGCGAGATTGCCCGCAAGAGCAGTGTTCAATTTGCCCTGGTCGAGCGCCAGTGAGCCGTCCTTTTGAAAGCTGACGCCGAGATCCGACAGGGTACTGAGTGAACCGGCTCCGGCGACCGGATTGGACAACAGGCCGCGCAACTGTGATTGCAAAGCGCGCACCGTGGAATCACCCTGCAAGATTGCGCCGCGCCGGCTGGCGGCATCGAAGGCGGAAAGATTTTGCAGTGTGACCGACAAATCGTTATATGCCTTGACGAAGGTGTTCACCGATGCGCTGATACCTGTAGTGTCTTTGCTCACGTTCAGATTAACGGGCGCGGCGGTGATTTTTGCCAGGTTCAGGGTTACCCCCTGAATCGCATCGCTCACCGTGTTGGTCGGTTTGCTTACCGCCACGCCGTCAATCTTCAGCGCCGCATTTTGCGCGGCCACCGTCTGGGACAGGTTTTGCACCCCTGCCGGATCGTGCGCGAGCAGGGTGTCGATCGCGGCATCGCCGCCGTCGGTGCTGATTTTGAGGCTGTTGCCCGCCCCCTTCTCATTTACCGATAGAGCCAGCCGGTAAGGGGCGGCGCTACCGTCGTTGATGAGCGAGGCACTGATACCGATATTGGCGTCGTTGATCGCATCGCGGATACCCTCCAAAGTGTTGTTGCTGGTGTTGAGGGTGAGAGTTTTGACGCCATTGCCGTTGCTGGCGAAAGCGGCGCCGCTGTATTGCCCGGTAACGGTATCGAAAGTGCCGCCGCTGATGCTGCCAAAGTCGAAAGTGAGCACCGTCGCAGCACCCGTGCCGATGGCCGCGGTGCTGCTGGCTTGCCCGCTGGCAACCAGCTTCTGCGCCTGCGCCAGCGCGCTCACTTCAATCGAATAAGTGCCGGCCACCGCTGAACTGGTGGTTGCGGCTGAAACGCTCGTGCTATCGGAGGAGAACGCATTGAGGCGCTGGAAACTGGCGCTGCTCAACCCCTGCAGCGCGGTCTGGAATCCGGAGACTGCCCCCTTGACGCTGCCGAAAGCGGAAAGCTTGGCCTGGAAGGCGGCTTCCTTCTGGTCGAGCCGGTTGATCGGCTGCCGCTCGACCGTCATCAACTGGCTGACGATGCTGTTGATGTCCAGATTGGTCGAGCCGGTTACCGAGTTGGTTGCCATGATGGTTGTCCGCGTT
>CAYTZF010000302.1:0-6618 GCA_964442265.1 uncultured Sideroxydans sp. | reverse complement strand
CATTCGGTCAATGCGGGCGACTCCGGCCAGTCGGCGCGGCTCACATACAGCACCGGCACTGCGCTGTATGCCGCCTCGACGAAACTGCCGTAGCCCGGCTTGCACAGCAGCGCATCGCAACTGGCGAGCAGATCGCTGAAGTGCAGCGGCAGCGATTCCAGCACGATGGCATCCGGATGCCGCACCTGCCAGCTGTCCTGCACCAGCCAGCGCACACCGTCGATGCGCGGCCAGCATTCCAGCGGCAAACGGCTGGCGATGCCGCCCAGACTGACCAGCACCAGTTTCTCGTGCCTGGATAAATGCAGATGGCGGTTCAGCTCGTCGCGCCGGTTCTGGCCGATGTCGGCAATCGGCGCGACCGGCACGAGATTGGGCAGCGATTTCATCGCCATACCCGGTGTCGCACGCAGGAAGGCATCGGCATTGGCGTAGCTGGCGAACATCTGCGCGCTGATCCCGTCCGCGCCGCAGTAATGGCGGTAGATGTCAAACCAGTTGAGCGAACACAGCGCGACGTTGGCGATTCCCGCGCGCTGCGCCCCGGCCAGCGGCAGATAACCGACATTGGAGAACACCAGATCCGTCTCCAGCTCGCGCAGCAGTCGCGCTTCGTCCGCGACGCGGGCATCCCAGTCGGCATGAAAACGGCGATACGCCGCGCGGCTCTCTGCGGCCAGCACGTCGATCGCCGAAGACATCGCCATGCCGAGGTCGCCCTTGCTGGGCAGCAGTTCAAACGGGGCGTGGATGCGTGAACGCAGCAGGAGCGGCGGCAGGGCGGAACGCAGCGTGATGCGCAACGGCGGCAGCAATTGCTGCAAACGGTTGAGGATCGGCGCGGTTTGCGCCAGATGGCCGAAACCGTGACCGGAGATGGAGACGACGAGGTGGGGTATCGGCCGATTCAAATCGCGCAACGCTCCACCTCGCGCAGTTGGCGCAGATAATCCTCTAATCGCTCATGCAGCGTCTGCGGCGCGCTGACGATGTCGTGTGCCAAGGCAAACAGCGGATAGCCGCGCCAGTCGAACAGGCGATATTTCTCCACCATCCGCAGGGTATGCACGCCCTCGCCGGAGATATCCGACCATTCGCCGCGCGCCAGTTTGCAGCCGAGCTCGTGGTGGTGCGAGTCCGCACTGGTCGCCGTGGTCAGCAGATCGCCCAGCCCGGCATAGCTGTAAGGCGTGTTGGCCTTGCCGCCGAAGGATTGCACGATGCCGCTCAACTCGGCGAGGGCGGCCACCATCAGATGCCCGCGCAGGTTGTCGCCCAGTTGCAGCTCATCCGCCACGCCGAACAGGATGGCGTACACGTTTTTCAAAATCACCGACCAGCTGCGGCCGTGCAGGTCGCTCGCCTGCTGGCAGACCAGCGTGCTGCCCAGAAATAGCGCATGGATCACCGCGAAATCCGCCGCGTCCGACAGCACCGCATCGGCGAAACCGTGGCGGCCCGCACGCAGTTCTTCCGAGATCATCGGCCCGTACACCACGCCGTAATGACACCTACCCGCGAACACCCGCTCGAACACCTGCGCCGCGCTGCGCCCCGCTTCGTCCAGTCCTTTGGCAATGGTCAGGCACAGACAATCCGGCACGACATGCGGCGCGATGCGACGGGCAATCTCGTCGTGGGGATTCACCGGCAGGCAGAACAGGATCACCTGCGCGTCGGCGGCCGCCTCCTCCAGCGTCGCATTGTTGCCTTTCACCACCGTACCCATGTTCCAGATGCGCACATCGTGCCGCGCCGCCAACAGATATTCCATGGCATGCCCCATCTCGCCATAGCCCAGGATCAATACACGCAGTTTCATTTCGCTCTTTCGTCGCCAGGAATACGCATCATAAAACGAACTCGCGGCCTGCGCCGGGTCGGCACGGCGGTTTTACTTTTCGAACGTGCTCCTTGCTATCATGCGCGGGTCAGCATTGCACCTTCCATGAAAAATATGCCGCCCGAAGAGACAGACCCGTTAGACATTCACGATCGCCTTGCGCGGGAGAATACGGCGCCGGAGAGTACCAGTGTGTGGACCGAAATCGGCGAGGCGGAAGTCGCTCACACGCTATTCGGCAAAGCCAGAGTGCGCATCCGTCGCCGTCAGGATGACACGCGCATGGCATGGCGCTGGACTGTATTTTGTATCATGCTGATCAGCGGCGCGGTGTGGCTGGTGTGGACGCTTGCACCGTTGCCTGTGATGCGGAAGACTTCGACGTCCGCCGCTGAAAAAGTGACACCTTCCGCCGCGGTGCAGAGCGAACCGGTGCAGGGTGACGACAAACCACCGGCCCCGGCGGTCATGCCCCGCGTAAATTTGCCGCCCGCCCGTACAGACTCCGTACCTGTGTCAACCAAGGTCTTGCCGCCGGCCATTGCGACCCAGTCCGCGCCCGTGGTCCCAACCCAAAAGCGCCGTGCCGTCAGTGCTCCGGCCATTGCACCGGCAGAAGTTCAACCCGTCATCGGTAGCGCGGTGGCGGATTCGCCGGGATTACAGAATCCCCTCGAAGCGCCGCTGGCCAGCCAGCCGCCACCGTCCGCACCGCCATCGAACTGAAGCGGCATGTCCGTCTTGCTCAGTGCAATACTTCAGCCAGGAAGTCCTGCAATTGCAGCCATGAATCCTTGTCCGCCTGGGCATTGTAGGCCAGCGGCAGATTGAATTTCCTGCCATATTCATCCGCGTCAGGATTGGTAAAACTGTGTAGCGTGCCCGGATACACCACTGTCTTGTAGTTCACGCCCGCATTTTTCATTTCCTGCTCGAATGCGGCCACTTGGGCGGCGGGAATCATCTTGTCGTCCGCGCCGGTGAAGGAACGCACCTGCGCTTTTACGGTGCCCTTCTGCGCCGGCGCATCGGTGGCCAGTCCGCCGTGGAAACTTGCCACACCTTTCAAGTCCTCGCCCGCGCGCGCCATGTTCAGCACCACCGAACCGCCGAAGCAATAACCGATCGCCGCCAGCTTGCCGCCGTCGACGCGGGGATCGTCGCGCAGCACCTTCATCGCCGCCTCGAAACGCGCTTTTGCCATCGGTTTGTTGAGGGAGACTTCGGTGGCGAACTTGCCCGCGTCATCGGGGTGCTGCGCCTGCTTGCCGTCGCCGTACATATCCACCGCCAGCGCGACATAGCCCAGCTTGGCGAGCATATTCGCCCGCTTGCGCGCATAGGCGTTGTGTCCCCACCATTCATGCACCACCAGCACGGCAGGGCGTTTGCCCATTGCATGTCCTTCATATGCCAGCCAGCCCTTCAGCGTCGTGCCGTTCGCGGAATAGGTGACCTCTTCGCCTTCCACCGCAGCCAGGGCGGGCGCGGTCAGGCAGAGCAGGGCAAGGGGGAGAAGCAGATTTTTCATTGGAGTCTCCTTGGGATTGGGGGATAGCATTGCAGAAAGGCATTCTACTCAACGGGCTTGTTGGCGGGTTGAATATCCCGTTTTTCCGAACCCGGTCAAACCAATCTTTGCACAGTGTTGCACAACCGGCTTGCATTCACGAGAATGACATTATGGAAAAGACCATAAAACTCCGCGCCTTCAGCAAATCGGCAAAACCTGATGCCGCGCTCCCCGGCTGACGGGCAACGGCAATCCCATGGACTTTGCGAGTTTATTGCTGCTGGCCGGATTGGGGTTGGCGATCTGGTTCTGGCTACACAGCCTGCGCATCCTCGAGATCGCCCGCTATGCCGGTCGGCAAGTGTGCGCAAGGGCAGGCGTGCAATTCCTTGACGACACCGTCGCCGGCACCAGGCTGGGATTGGCACGCGACGTCAACGGACGCCGGATACTGCGCCGCACCTACCGTTTCGAATTCAGTGAAACGGGAAACAGCAGGAGAGAAGGGGAAGTGATCATGCTGGGCGACCGGGTGGAAACTGTCACGATGGAGCCGTATCAGATTATGGAGTGAGGGGCGTTGCTGAGTGGGTTGGAAGCCGTGGTACATCCCCTATTATTCCTGCTTCGATTGTTGATCTTCCAGCAAACGAAGCGCGGCGCGCACTATTTCGCTCTCGTCGTTGTATCGGCCGGAATCAATCTGGGTGCGGATGAATTGCTCAAAGTGGGGATTGAGGGCAAAGCTCGTTGGCATGATGTTTCTCCTTGCTTTGCTGGCAGTGATTTAGACGGCGTTTGTTCGTGCCTTGTCAACATTCTGAAAGTCTTGCTACACCAGCCTCTTCAACTGATAAATCCGCTCCAGCGCTTCCTTCGGACTCATCTCATCCGGCTGCAAATCGCGTAACGCCGACACCAGCGGATGCTCTTCCGGCTCCGGTGCTTCGGGTGCGGCGGCGAACAGGTCGCCCTGCGGGTTCTGCGCGGCGCTATTCTGTTCCAACTTCACCAGTTGTTTCTTCGCGCTGCGGATGACGCTGTTCGGCACACCCGCTAATGCCGCGACTTGCAGGCCGTAACTCTGGCTGGCCGCGCCTTCGTTCACAGAGTGAAGGAAGACGATGCTGTGCTGGTGTTCGACGGCGGCGAGATGGACGTTGGCGAGTTGTTTGAATTCTTCGGCCAGTCGCGTGAGTTCGAAATAGTGGGTGGCGAACAGGGTGTAGCTGCGGTTGATCTCCAGCAGGTGGCGCGCGATGGCGTAGGCGAGGGCAAGGCCGTCGAAGGTGCTGGTGCCGCGCCCGATCTCGTCCACCAGCACCAGGCTTTTCTCGGTGGCGGCGGGCACGATGTTGGCAGCCACGGTCATCTCGACCATGAAGGTGGAGCGTCCGCTGGCCAGGTCGTCCGATGCGCCGATGCGCGTAAAGATCTGGTCGATCTCGCCAAGTACCGCTTGCTGTGCGGGGACGAAGCTGCCGACATGCGCGAGTAGCGCGATGATGGCGACCTGGCGCATGTAGGTCGATTTACCACCCATATTGGGGCCGGTGATCAGCAGCATGCGGCGCGCGTCGTTGAGCGTGCAGTCGTTGGGGGTGAAGGTGTCCACTTGCGCTTGCACCACCGGATGGCGACCTTGCTTGATGTGTAGTTGCGCGTCGTCGCTGAACTGCGGTGCGCAGAAGTTGAGCGTGGTGGCGCGTTCGGCGAAGGTGGCGAGTACGTCCAGTTCGGCGATGGCTGCGGCGACGGCTTGCAGTTGCGGAATGCTCGGGGCGAGTGCATCCAGCAGCTGGTCGTAGAGGAATTTCTCGCGCGCGAGTGCGCGGTCGTTGGCGGAGAGTGCCTTGTCCTCGAAGGCTTTCAGTTCCGGCGTGATGTAGCGCTCGACGTTCTTCAGCGTCTGGCGGCGGCGGTAGTCGTCCGGCACCTTGTCGGCATTGGCAAAGCTGACTTCGATGTAGAAGCCGTGCACGCGGTTGTATTCGACTTTGAGTTTGTCGATACCGGTGCGGGCGCGTTCGCGCTTCTCCAGTGCCAGCAGGAAGTCGCCGCAGTGGGTCTGGATGCCGCGCAGCTCGTCCAGTTCGGCGTCGTAACCGTCGGCGATCACGCCGCCTTCGCGCAAAATGGAGGAGGGTTCGTCCTTGATGGTCTTTTGCAGCAGATCGACCAGCGTATGGTCGGCTTGCAGCGCATCAGCAAGGCGTTCAATGTGCGAAGGATTCTCTAGGTCGGGTTTCAACCCGACATCTTCATTATCGTGTCGGGTTGAAACCCGACCTACAAGAGCGGCTTGCAACTGCGGCAAGGTCTTCAGCGTGTCGCGCAGGCCGGAAAGGTCGCGCGGGCGGGCAGAGCGCAGGGCGATGCGCGCGGTGATGCGTTCGACATCTACGCTGGGTTTGATATGTTCGTGCAGGGCTCTGAACAGTTCCCTCTCCCCCCGGGAGAGGGCGAGGGAACGCTCTGTGCTCGTCTCGCCGCTGATTCCCTCACCCCCGGCCCCTCTCCCAGAGGGCGAGGGAAGTATGAGTTGTTCAACGGCTTCCAGTCTTGCGCGTAACACTTCTCGATCCCGCAACGGATGATGCAGCCAGTGCGCGAGCAGGCGGCTGCCCATGTTGGTGGCGCAGGTGTCGAGCAACGATAGCAACGTCGGCGCGGGTTCGCCGCGCAGGGTCTGGGTGATCTCCAGGTTGCGTCTGGTGGCGGCGTCCATGCGCACGTATGCGTCGGCGTGATAGACCTGCGCGCTGCGGATATGGGCAATGCTCTGTCCCTGGGTGAGTTTGGCGTAGCCGAGCAGCGCCCCGGCGGCTTCCAGTCCGACGGTAAATTCTTCGCAACCGAAACCGGCGAGGTCCCTGGTTCCGAATTGCTGGCACAGCGCGCGGTGCGCGGTGTCGCGCTCGAAGTGCCAGTCGGGCAGGGATTTGAGGGAAACGCTATCCCTCACCCCAACCCTCTCCCGGGGGGAGAGGGAGCTTTCGGCGTACAGGATTTCTGATGGCTGCAGGCGTTCGAGTTCGGCGGGCAGTTGGCTGGCGGCGACTTCGGCGAGGGTGAATTGACCCGAGGCGAGGTTGAGCCAGGCGAGGCCGGCTTCGTTGTCGCGCGGGTGCAGCGCCAGCAGCAGGTTGTCACGCTTCTCTTCCAGCAGGGCCGAGTCGGTGACGGTGCCGGGGGTGACGATACGCACCACTTTGCGCTCGACCAGGCCTTTGCTGATGGCGGGGTCGCCGATCTGTTCGCA
>CAYTZF010000301.1:0-8760 GCA_964442265.1 uncultured Sideroxydans sp. | reverse complement strand
GCACGGGCGCGAGATTTCGGTCGAATCGTTCGAGGAAATCCTGCGCGAAATGGTGGACAAGCTGGAGGCGCAGTCCGGCTACATCGAGATGGCTTTCCCTTATTTTGTCAACAAGACCGCGCCGGTGTCGGGCGTGCAGAGCCTGCTGGATTACGACGTGACCTTCATCGGCGAGATCGTCGAGGGTGTCTACCGTTTCAGCATGAAAGTGCTGGTGCCGGTGACCAGTCTGTGCCCCTGCTCGAAGAAGATTTCCGAGCGCGGCGCGCACAACCAGCGCTCGCACGTCACCCTCACCGTGCGCACCAAAAGAGTGGTGTGGATCGAGGAGCTGGTGCGCATGGCGGAAGATCAGGCATCCAGCGAGCTGTACGGTCTGCTCAAACGTCCTGACGAGAAATATGTGACGGAGTATGCCTACGATCATCCCAAGTTCGTCGAGGATATGGTGCGCGACATCGCTGCCGCACTCAACGCGGATGAGCGCATCGAAGCCTATGTGGTCGAGTCGGAGAATTTCGAGTCGATTCACAATCATTCTGCCTATGCGCTGATCGAAAGAGACAAGACCAGGGAATAAATGGAAATGAAGCCGGTCGCCATCTTGCGCCACGCTGCCGTCGAAGGTCCGGGCTATCTGGCTGATTTTCTCGATCGTCATGCCATTCCGTGGCAACTGATCCGCGTTGATGCGGGCGATCCTGTGCCGACGACCGCGGAAACCTTTTCCGCTCTCGCCTTCATGGGCGGGCCAATGAGTGTGAATGACGATCTGCCGTGGCTTGCGCAGGAGTTTTCGCTCATCCGCGAGGCGTACGCGCAGGACATTCCCCTGCTGGGACACTGCCTCGGCGGACAACTCATCTCCAGGGCGCTGGGTGCTATGGTGAGCCGGAATCCGATAAAAGAGATCGGCTGGGGCGAGGTGACGGTATCCGACAGCGCCACGGCACGCGCGTGGTTCGGCGACCTCGGACGATTCGATTCATTTCATTGGCATGGCGAGACCTTTGCGCTGCCGCCGGGTGCGGTGCATCTGCTTGCCAGCGCACACTGTGCGAATCAGGGATATGCCCTGGGCAAACACCTGGCGCTGCAATGCCATGTCGAGATGAACGAGCCGATGATCCGCGCCTGGTGCGAAGTCGGTGCGGAGGAGATCGATGCCGCCCGCAACAGTCCCGCCGTGCAAACGGCCGCAGCGATGCAACAACTGATGCACGACAAACTCCCGCCTCTGCAGCGCATCGCTGAACGACTCTATCAACACTGGTTGCAAGGTATTTCGCGCAAAACCGGTTAGAATTCGGCATGACTTACGTTGTCGCCGATAACTGCATTCGCTGCAAATACACCGACTGTGTCGAAGTGTGTCCGGTGGATTGCTTCCGCGAGGGCGAGAACTTTCTGGTGATCGACCCGGCCGAGTGCATCGACTGCGCGTTATGCGTGCCGGAATGTCCGGCCAACGCCATCTTCGCCGCGGACGATGTGCCCGCCGACCAGCGCGGTTACATTGCGCTGAATGCCGAGCTCGCCAAGGTGTGGAAGCCCATCGTGGCGAAGAAAGATGCGCCGGCCGATGCGGATGCATGGCTCAACGTCAAAGACAAACTGCACCTGCTGAAAAGGTGAATCCGGCCGCCCGCCATTTCGATCAAATCGCGCGGCACATTCTGGCCGCGCATCCCGCGCCAGACCTGCGCGGCATCACCGTTCTTCTCCCCAATTTCCACACTGCCAGGCCGCTGGCGCAGGCACTGATCCGTGCCGCGCAATGTCGGGTTTTGTTGTTGCCGCGGATGGTGACACTTAATGGGTGGGCGCAAAGCATCAGCCTGAACGGGGCTGAGGTCAGTGACTGCCGGCGCGGCGCCCTGCTCTATCAGCACCTGCGCCGGCAACCCTGGTGCGACAACACCGACCTGTGGGGAATGACGCAAGAGTTGCTCCAACTGTTCGACGAACTGACCCTGGAAATGGATGCGCTGCCGTCCGATGAGGCGGCATTTGTCAGTGCGGTGGAGCAGGCTTATCAGGCACGGGGAAACACCGCGCTGCACCTGGAAGCGCGGCTGGTGTTCGAGTTGTGGCACGCAATGCAGAGCGGCGGCGAGCAGGATGGCGCGCGCGCGTACCAGCAGCGTCTGGCAAAACTGGCGGCGCGGGCGGCTGCCCCTTTGTATGTCTTGCGCACCTGCGCATGGGATCGGCTGGAGCAACGTTTTCTTGACGCATATTCAAGCCGCGCAGCGGTGAAAGTTTTTGACTTGCGTGAAACGGCGGCACCCGGCAATACCCCGCTGTTCTTTGCCGCCACCTCGCTGGAGCAGGAAGCCCGCGCCGCCGCGATGCAGGTGCGCCGCTGGCTGGCGGCGGGCAAAAGCGACATCGCTGTGGTGGCGCAAGACCGCGTGGTGACGCGGCGGCTGCGCGCGCTGCTGGAACGCGCTGAAGTGCTGGTGGCGGACGAGACCGGCTGGACCTTTGCCACCTTGTCGGTGAGCACGGTGCTGGAGCGCTGGCTCGCCGCACTGCAAAGTGATTTTTACCATCACGACCTGCTGGATCTGCTTAAGTCGCCGTTCATCTTCGCCGACACGGCGGCGGATCAACGCAAGGCGGCGGTGTACCGGCTGGAACAGTTGCTGCGCAAGCAGGGGGTTGTTTCCGGGCTGGATAAATTTATCGCGCTTGCCGAGCGCCAAACGACTTTGCATGCACTGCTGGAACGCCTGCAACAGGCGGCCGCATTGCTGGCGCCGAACAGAAAGAAGACGCTGGCGGAATGGCTGGCCGGATTGCGCCAGAGCCTGGAGATTTTGGCTGTCGATCAGGGATTGCGGCAAGACGAAGCGGGGCAGCAACTGTGGCGCGCGCTCGGGCAATGGCAAAAAGAGCTGGCAACGGACGGCGGACGCCACGCCTTCGGCGAGTGGCGACGGTGGCTGGCGCAGCAGCTGGATGGCGAAACTTTTCGCGACAACAGCATCGACAGCCCGGTGCGCTTCACCCATCTGGCGGCCACCCGCTGGCGGATGTTCGATGCGGTGCTGCTGCTGGGCTGCGACGCCGATCATCTGCCCGGTGCGACAGAGGGCGGGCGCTGGTTCAACGATGCCGTGCGTGCCGCGCTGAATCTGCCCACGCGCGGTATCCGTGCCGCGCGCCAGCGCGACGACTTGCTGGCATTGCTGGCGTTGAACGATTGCGTGCTGGTCACCTGGCAGCACGAACAAAACGGCGAAGCGCGTTTATTAAGCCCGTTCCTGCAACTCATCCGCGATGAGCACCGGCGGGCGCACGGCGATGATCTGGCGGAACCGGAGTTGTTGCGCTGTCTCGCGGCGGAAGACGCGCAGGAAGTGCTGCTGCCGCGGTCGGTGCGGCCCGCGCCGGGGGTGACCCGGGCGGCAGTGCCCGCCAGTGTCTCGATTAGCGGCTATAACTCGCTGGTCGCCTGCCCCTACCAGTTCTACGCGCGCCATATCCTGCGGTTGAACGAACTGGACGAAGTGCCGGAAGCGATCGAGAAACGCGATTACGGCGAGCGCGTGCATGCCATCCTGCAACGCTTTCATCGAGATTATCCGCAAGTGAGCGGACATGACCCGGCAGAATTGGAAACCTCCCTGCGCCGCCTCAGCGAAGAAGTGTTTGCCGATTTGCGGGCGCGGGACTTTGCCGCGCGGGCCTGGCTGGCGCGCTGGTTCAAGTCATTGCCCGCCTATCTCGCATGGCAAGCCGAAGGCGAAGCGGAGGGCTGGCGCTATGCCGAAGCGGAGACCCAATTCGACTGGCCGCTGGCGGGCGTGAATCTGCGCGGACGCATCGACCGCCTGGATGTCAGGGGAGATGACAGGCGCGTGCTCGACTACAAGACGCAGAGCGAAAGTCTGTTGCGCAACAAGCTCAAACAACCGGGCGAGGATGTTCAGCTCGCCTGCTATGCCTATGCCCACGAGGCGGCGGATGTCGCCTTCGTCAGCATCGACAGCGGGACGGTGAAATCGGTCGCCCCGAAACAGGACCCGGCGCTGCTGGCGCAACTCAATATCGAGCGCCTTGAGCGGGTGATGGGCGCGCTACGCAACGGGGAGGGATTGCCCGCGAACGGCATCGATGCGGTGTGCGAGTACTGTGAAATGCGCGGGCTGTGCCGGAAAGGCGAATGGCTATGAGAAATCACGTCGCGCTCGATCCGCGTCGCAGCGTCGTCGTCGAAGCCTGTGCCGGCAGCGGCAAGACCTGGCTGCTGGTGTCGCGCATCGTGCGCCTGCTGCTGGACGGCGTGCCGCCGTCGCAGATCCTTGCCATCACCTTCACGCGCAAGGCGGCGCAGGAGATGCGGGCGCGTTTGCAGGAGTGGTTGCGCGATCTGGCACTGCGGGACGAGACGTGGGTACGCCAGTTCTGTGCCGAGCGCGGGCTGGTCCGCCTGGACGAGGCCGGGCTGCAACGCGCGCGCCGCCTCTGCAGCGAAGTAATGCTGGCACAGCCTGCCATCACGATCAGCACCTTTCACGGCTGGTTCATGCAGGTTATGCAGCGCGCACCGCTGAATTCCGGCGTGATGCAGGGGATGTCATTGCTCGAACGCGCGGGCGCGGCACAGGAAGAGGCGTGGGAAGAATTGCTGGAGCAGATGCGGCGGCAGCCCGACAGCGCGCGGGCGCAACAGATGGAATGGCTATTCGGCGAATGCGGCCTGTTCGGCGCGCGCAAGCTGCTGTTTAACTTTCTCGGCAAACGCGCCGAGTGGTGGGCTTTTACCCGGGGGCGGGGCGATGCGCCGGCCTTCGCGCTGGATAATTTGCGCGCCTGCCTCGCGGTGGATATGGAATTCGACGCGGTCGCCGACTGGGGGATGCGCGACGGCAGCGAGCAATTGTTGTTTGCCTTTGCGCGGCAGCTGGCCGCCAACGGCACCGACACGCAGGCAAAAAAAGCCGGCGGTCTGGAGCAGGCTTGGACTAATCATTTGCCGCCTGCGCGCTTTGACGCGTTGCAGCCCCTGCTGTTCACACGGGCGGGCGAGCCGCGCAGTTTCAAACCCACCAAAAAACAGGAGGCGGAATCATTTTTGGTCGCGCGCGATGCCTTGATTGACAGTGTGCAACAGGTGCGCGACACCCTTGCCGAGCAACGGGCGTATCGTCTCAACCGGGCCGTGTTGCACTGCGGCGCCGCACTGCTTGAGTGTTACCAGGTGCTCAAGGCAAAAAAGCAGCAGATGGATTTTTCCGATCTGGAATGGCAGTTGTGCTGTCTGCTGCAACAGAGCGAGCATGCCGAGACCATGCAGTACAAACTCGACAGCCGCTATCGCCATGTGCTGCTTGACGAGTTTCAGGACACCAACCCGCTGCAATGGCAAATCCTGCGCGCCTGGTTCGATGCGGCGGTGGCGGTGGATTCGCAGCCCACCGTGTTCATCGTCGGCGATCCCAAACAATCCATCTACCGCTTCCGCCGCGCAGACGCCCGCCTGTTCGGCGTGGCGCGCGAATATCTGAAGCAACATTTCGCTGCCGCGACGCTGGGCAACAGCCTGACGCGGCGCAATGCGCAACCCGTGGTCGATGCGGTGAATGCGGTGTTCCGCGAGCAGCCGGACGGCTTCGAGTTCGTCGAACACCAGACGCACCAGAAAGAACTGCCCGGTCATGTGCTGGTGTTGCCGCTGGCGGAGGCCGGATACGGGAAAGAAGAAATCGCCGAAGATGCACGACTCGTGTTGCGCGATCCGCTCACCACGCCGCGCGCGGAAGCCGAAGAAGGTGCGCGCCGGAATGAAGCCGCGCAATTTGCCAAGCAGCTGCAAACCATCGTGCACGAATGGCAAGTGGGCGCTGCGGGCCAAACCCGCAGCGCGACCTACGGCGACATCATGGTGCTGGTGCGCAGCCGCACCCACCTTGCGCTGTACGAGGAAGCGCTGCGCGAGCGGCAGATTCCCTTTATCACCTCGCGCCGCGGCGGCTTGCTTGACACGCTGGAGGCGGAGGATGTGCAGGCGCTGCTGACTTTCCTGATCACCCCGTTTGCCGATCTGGCGCTGGCCCAGGTGTTGCGCTCGCCAATCTTTGCCTGCAGCGATGCCGACTTGATGGCTTTAGGAATTGGGAACTGGGATTTGGGATTTTGTGGTAGCGCGCCAGTCGCCGAAAACGGCGCAGCCAAATCCAAAATCCAAGCTCCAAAATCCTCCTGGTGGCAACGCCTGCAGGGTCTTGCCGATCCTTCTCCCGCGCTGCGGCGCGCAGCCGAACTGCTGCAACGCTGGCTGGGGCTGGCCGACAAGCTGCCGGTGCACGATCTGCTTGACCGCCTTTATTTCGAGGGCAATGTGATTGCCCGCTACCGTGCCGTGCTGGCGCCGGAGCTGCGCGCCAAGGTCACGGCCAACCTGCACGCCATGATGGAAATCGCGCTCGCCGTGGATGCCGGGCGCTACCCCAGCCTGCCGCGCTTCCTGCAGGAGTTGCGCGAATTGCGCGACAGCGGCGACGACGCGCCGGACGAAGGCAAGCTCGGCAGCACGGGCGATGCGGTGCGCATCTATACCGTGCACGAAGCAAAAGGACTGGAAGCACCGATTGTCTGGCTGCTGGACGCGAATGCGGAAAAGAAAGGCAGGGAAGGCGGCGGCGTGCTGCTCGACTGGCCGACGCGCGAAACGCGGCCGCTACATTTTTCGATGTACACCGATCAAGCTTCGCGCGGCCGGCAACGCCAGCCCCTGTTCGAGCTGGAGGCCGCCGAGCAGGCGCGCGAAGAGATGAATT
Source organism: uncultured Sideroxydans sp. (assembly GCA_964442265.1). Taxonomy (GTDB): domain Bacteria; phylum Pseudomonadota; class Gammaproteobacteria; order Burkholderiales; family Gallionellaceae; genus Sideroxyarcus. The sequence continues at coordinate 1,972 of CAYTZF010000301.1, read as the reverse complement.
TGCTCTACGTTGCAATGACGCGCGCGCAGCAGGCGCTCATCGTTAGCGGCAACCGGGGCGCGCGCGAGGGAAACTCGCTCACCTGGCATGCGCGCATCGCGGCGGTGGCGGGCGCGCAGCATAATCCATTGTGCGGGAATGTTTCTGCCGCAGCCGATTCGGCCGCGCAAACCAATCCGTCGCAGGCGAAGCTGCGCGATACGGGCTTGCCGCCGCCGGTGCCTGCCGGCAAACGCGCGGCGCCCAGCAGCGCCCAACAGCAGCGCGGTATCTGGCTGCACGGCTTGCTGCAGCATATAACCGGTGGCGCGACTGGCAAGGCCGAGCTGCAGCAGCTTCTCGCCATTCCGGCGCACGCGATTGACCCGCTGTGGCAACAGGCGCAGCAACTTGTGGCGCTGCCCCACCTGGCCCGTTTTTTTGACGCGCGGCAGTACCGCGCCGCCTGCAATGAGATGTCTTATATCAATGCGGCGGGAGAGATGAAGCGGATTGACCGTCTGGTCGAATTTGACGATGAAGTGTGGGTGCTCGACTACAAGCTGGGCGACAGCGAAGAGATGGCGCGCTATAAAGCGCAGATGGAGGAATATCGGGGCGCGATGCGGGCGGTGTATGCGGACAGGAAAGTTCGCTGCGCGCTGCTGTTCGCGGACGGGGTGCTGCGGGAGGCGGATACCTGAAGCGGGAGGCGCAAGAAGGAGGGCGGGATGAGTATCGTTGATTGGCCGGAAGGAGAACGTCCGCGGGAAAAGTTGCTGCAACGCGGCGCGGCCGCGTTGTCCGATGCCGAGTTGCTGGCAATCTTTCTGCGCATCGGGGTGCGCGGCAAAAGCGCGGTCGATCTGGCGCGCGAGTTGCTGGCCCGCTTTGATGATCTGACCCGCCTGTTCGCGGCGACAGAACAGGAATTTTGCGCGGTCAAGGGGGTCGGGCAAGCCAAGTACGTGCAGTTGCAGGCGGTGCTGGAAATGTCACGACGCGCCTTGCGCGAAGAAATAAAGAGCGGTGATGCGCTGGCTTCGCCGCGCGCGGTGCGCGACTATCTGCGGCTGTTGCTGGGCGGCCGCCAGCAGGAAGTGTTCGCGGCCCTGTTTCTGGACGCGCAACACCGGGTCATCGCCGCAGAAGAGTTGTTCCAGGGCACGCTCACCCAGACCAGCGTGTATCCGCGCGAAGTGGTAAAGCGCGCCTTGCATTACAACGCGGCGGCGATCATCTTTGCCCATAACCACCCGTCGGGGGTGGCCGAGCCAAGCCAGTCGGACCGCCTGCTGACGGATGCGCTGAAACAGGCGCTGGCGCTGGTCGATGTGCGCGTGCTGGACCACTTCGTGGTGGCCGGGACGGGCGGTTTTTCCTTTGCCGAGCAGGGGTTGCTGTAAGACGGCGCTGCCTGCCGTCAACCCGCGCGCCGGATTATTCCGCGTATAAACCCCAATTTCCCTTTGACATGCGCGGGCGTTGTATGGATAATCGCGCGCTCTTTTGGGAGGGGTGGCCGAGTGGTTAAAGGCAGCAGACTGTAAATCTGCCCTCTATGAGTACGAAGGTTCGAATCCTTCCCCCTCCACCAGATGTGTTGTGACTATTTTGCAGTTTGGCGGGCAGGTGCAAGGGTCGTGCGGGTGTAGCTCAATGGTAGAGCAGAAGCCTTCCAAGCTTATGACGAGGGTTCGATTCCCTTCACCCGCTCCAGCAGTTAAGTATGCCCATGTGGCTCAGTGGTAGAGCACTCCCTTGGTAAGGGAGAGGTCGTGAGTCCGATTCTCACCATGGGCACCAGATTTTATAGCTTTAGTTCTTTTCGTTAATTGGGTTGATGGGGGATTATCATGGCAAAAAGCAAATTTGAACGTACCAAACCGCACGTAAACGTCGGCACGATCGGCCACGTAGACCACGGCAAGACCACCTTGACTGCGGCGATCACCATGGTCTTGTCGAAGAAATTTGGCGGCGAATCCAAAGC
>CAYTZF010000300.1:0-5069 GCA_964442265.1 uncultured Sideroxydans sp. | reverse complement strand
CGATCTGGCTCACGTCGTTATCGATGGCTGCGCCGGTCGCGGTCGATCCCGCTCTGGCATAGCTCAAGCCCAGGCGGCTGGCGCCGAACTTGTATTCGCCTGCCAGTTCCCAGTTGGTGCCGGTTTCGCTGCTGACGGCGGACAGATTGGTCTTGATGCTTTCCAACATCGCGCCGACCCAGACATCGCCCAACGTGTAGCGCCCCACCGCGCGGAACGCGCTGTCATCTTCGCCGACGGTGGTTTGATCGTTGCGCAGTTCGTACGCGCCAGAGAGATAAACGCCGTTCTCGTTGTAGGTCAACGAAGTCGAGAAGTCGTATTTGTTACCACTGCCCGGCGTCACATTGTCACGCTTCTCATCCGGCACGTATTGCACGGCTAACTGCGCGCCGCCAAATTTGGGCGTCCAATATTGCACCTGATTGGAGTGACGGGTGTTGTAGTTTTTGCCTTCCGATTTGCCAATGACCTGGGTTGCGCTCCAATTCGTGGTGTTGTCGAACAGTTCGAGCTTGTTGTGCGCCACCTTGAGCGGGCTGTCCCAGCGCCCGATGATGATTTTGCCGAAACCGCCTTCCAGACCGACGCCGCTGTTGCGGGAGCCGTTGCCAAAGCCGTTGCCCCCGCTGCCGTCGCCGTCAACTTGAATTTCGTACTGGAAGATGCCCTTCAGGCCGTCGCCCAGGTCTTCCTTGCCCTTCACGCCGAAGCGCGAGGCGTTGCTGTTTACGCGGGTCACGCTCGAATGGCCGATAACACCGTCGTCATATTGGTCGGCGGTCAGGAAAACCTTGCCATACAGCGTGATATCGCCTTTGCTGGAGACAGTGCCGGCGAGGACTGGCGCGGAAAACAGAGTGGCGACAGCCAATGCGATCATTTTTTGTTTCATGGTGACTCCTTCAAGTTTAATAAAAAGTTGCGCTTGGTTCTTCACGGCCAAATGCCGGAAAGAACTGGGTGCGGATGATGCAGAGGGTTTGTTACAGGCTTGTTAAAGCCGTGATGATGTGGTTTTTTTGCAACGCGCGATTTTTTGGGGGTGTCCGCTCGGACGGACGGATTGACAGTACCCGGCAAAAACCGGACACTTCGCCCCGTGCCGATTTGAGCTCAGCTTGCGGGGCACGTTAAATATTCCAGCTAAAGCGAAATGACCCGCTCTAGCCCAAAGCTGCGCGGGTTTTTTTACAGGTCGGGTTTCACCCGAAAGGCGCAAGAATCTCTTCGAGGCAAGCCGACAGGGTGATGTCGGAATAAATGCCGACCTACAACACGGGACTCTGATTGGGTGATGGAACATTCGGCAGGCATCGTCAGCGCACAGCGCGCCACTTTCGACACGCCGCTGCACTTCAACAGCGGCGGAGTGTTGCCGCGCTACGATCTGGTGTATGAGACTTACGGCACACTGAACGCCGATAAATCCAACGCCATCCTGGTCTGTCACGCGCTGTCTGGGCATCACCACGTCGCCGGTTATTACGCGGACGACGAAAAAAATATCGGCTGGTGGGACAACATGATCGGCCCCGGCAAGCCGGTGGATACCGACAAGTTCTTCGTCATCGGGCTGAACAACCTCGGCGGCTGTCATGGTTCGACCGGCCCGTCCAGCCTCGACCCCGCCAGCGGCAAACCCTACGGTTCTGGCTTTCCGATGGTGACGGTGGAGGACTGGGTGGAATCGCAGGCGCGGCTGGCAGACTTGCTCGGCATTCGCCGGTTCGCTGCGGTGATGGGCGGCAGTCTCGGCGGGATGCAGGCGATGCAGTGGGCGATCACCTACCCCGACCGCGTGCGCCATGTGCTGGCGTTTGTTTCCGACGCGACGGCGACCACCGAGAACATCGCGTTCAACGACGTGGCGCGCAACGCCATCCTGACCGACCCCGATTTCCATGGCGGCGATTTTTACCAGCATGGCGTGGTGCCGACGCGCGGCCTGCGCCTGGCGCGCATGCTCGGCCATATCACCTATCTGTCCGACGATGCGATGGCGGGCAAATTCGGCCGCGGCCTGCGTTCGGGCGACTACAAATACGGCTACGACATCGAGTTCGAGGTCGAGTCCTACCTGCGCTATCAGGGCGACAAGTTCGCCGCGTATTTCGATGCCAACACCTATTTGCTGATGACCAAGGCGCTGGATTATTTCGACCCGGCGCGCCTCACCGGTCACAATCTGGCGCGGGCCTTTGCGCCGATCCGGGCAGACTTCCTGGTGCTGTCGTTCTCCAGCGACTGGCGCTTCTCGCCCGATCGCTCGCGGGAAATCGTCAAGGCGCTGCTGCACAACCGGCGCAACGTCAGCTATGCCGAGATCCAGTCGCGCCACGGCCACGACTCGTTCCTGATGCAGGACGAGCAATACTTCGCCGTGATGCGCAACTATCTCGACAACGTGGCGAAGGGGTGCGCGCGATGAACACCGCCATCATCCAGACACGCCCGGACTTCGCCGCCATCGCGGCATGGATTCCGCGAGGCGCCTCGGTGCTCGATCTCGGCTGCGGCGACGGCAGCCTGCTCGACTACCTGCAAACAGAACGCGAAGTGCGCGGCTACGGCGTGGAGATTGATGACAAAAATATTTTGCGCTGCATCGAACGCGGCGTGAACGTGATCCAGAGCAATCTGGACGAAGGCCTGTCCGGGTTCGAATCCGGCGCCTTCGATTTCGTCATCCTTTCGCAGACCCTGCAAGCCACCCGCCACACCGAAAAACTGGTGCGCGAGATGCTGCGCGTCGGGCAAGAAGGCATCGTCAGCTTCCCCAATTTCGGTTATTGGAAGAACCGCCTGCAAATTCTGCGCGGCCACATGCCGGTATCGGACGAACTGCCGTACCAATGGTACGATACGCCCAACGTCCACCTTTGCACTTTGCGCGATTTCGAGCAGTTGTGCGATGACATGAACATGCGCATTCTGGACCAGCGCGTGATCACCGGCGGGCTTGAAGTGTCGCTGCTGCCCAATTTGCTTGGCAGTACTGCGGTGTACCGGATCAAGCGCGGCAGCTGATCCGGCGCAAAAAGCAAAGAGTTGGTTAATTTTGGAGGTGGCAGTGAAAAAAATTCTATTGATCTCTGGCCTGTGTATTTTGCTTGGTGCAGCATCGGCATCCGCTGCCGAACTTGAAATTCCCATGGAATTCGAATATCTGGCGATAGACGGAAAAAAAATCCAGTCGAATTCGTTCTGGCACAAGAGCACGTTGGAGTTTGGGCAGGGAGAACACAAAATCGCGCTGCGCTACAGCGACGTGGTCAAGGACACATTCGGCAATGACGGGAATGTGGACTTTGTGAAATCCGCACCGTTCATCATCAGCCTCAAAGCCGATGATGCCCAGCGTTATATTCTCCAGCCGGACGGGGACGGCGCGGGCAAAAATCCCAAGGCTTATGCCAAAGAACCCAAAGTAAAAATTTCCCGCCGCGATGCCGGGGCGGTTGAGTACCGGGTGACTTACACGGATTGGGAAGAAGAAAGTTTTGTGTCCCGGTTGTTTAGCGGCAATTCTGCGCGGGACATTACTGCCAGCACCGCTGTTGCAGCCGGTGCGACAATGACTGCGGCAACAAACGCCGCCGCCCCCCCCGCCCCCTTGGGCAATGGGGTATCGGGCGCAATCCAAACGGCCGCCCCGGCCGCCGATGGCGCCAATCAAACTGCCGAGGGGACGCCGAAACAGATGCTGCGCTACTGGTGGCAGCAGGCGGATGAAAAGACCCGCAAGGAATTCATGAGCTGGGTTTTTTCGGCGCCCTGACAGCAAACAGCAGACGTGCACGGGTCGCGTCAACTGTTGCGACCGGCCTTCACCTCCGCCGAACGGCATGCCCCGATACCGATTCGGTAGAGCAGCCAGAGCAGCGCAAGCGGGATGATCAGGGTCTGCAACAGGAAGAGAGTAATCAAGCGCAGTATGTGCGTGACGCTTTGTTCGGCCAGTCCCTTCAATTTTTCCATCTTTGCGCCAAAATATTTTGGCGTGTTTGCCAGCTTGCTGAAGATCGAAGGTTCGTCGGCATCCGGGGCGGACTCACTCTTCTGCCCTGCTCCCGCCAGACCCGATTTCTCCTCCAGCACTTTGGCATTGCTATTGATACCGGTGAGATGCCGGTTGTAGTCAGCCTGCATGAACTGTCTGAATGTCCAATCGCTGCCGATCATCGCCACCGGAACGGCAAAGCGCACCAGCAACAGAACGATGACGGCCTGGGCGAGCAAGGCGGGAACCGCGCCCTTGCGCCAGCGCAACCACAACCATGCCGCGGCGGATAAAGTGAGCAACAAGGAGAAAAACCAGAAACCGCCGATTTCGATCAGGACATGCATGATGCCGAATGCCACGCTGGCGGCCAGCATCCAGTCGCCGAATTGTTCCACCAGGTCGTTGAGCGGGTCCAGAACCTGGCCTGGCGCAAAGGTGGCGCCCACCCCGACTTGCAGCGACACTTCGGTCCCCTGGGCGACAGAAATCACCGCATTCAGGGTTCGGGCGATGGCGTAACTGGCCAATGCGCGCTGAAATCCTTCATCCACCCGGGCGAGCGCCGTCGTATCCAGTGGTCGCAGCCACGAAAAAGCAACCGCAACGGCAAGCAGGGCCGACAGTGCAATTTTGGGTAGCCTGTCACGCATCATCCGTTTGCTCCAAACATCATCCGCCTCGCCACGAACTTCTTCGCCAGCGGCAGGTGGTCGAGCAGGGATAGCGCGGCAGAGCGCATCGGGCCGAGCAGGGGCAGGTCGTTGGAGAACAGGCGCACGAGGCCGTCGGTGAAGCGGATGCCGGCGTTGCGGTCGAGGCGTCGCGCGTCGCGGTAGGTTTTGCACATGGCGGCGGAGCCGATGTTGTCCGGCGCGTGGTCGAGGATGACTTGCGCCAGTTCCCATGCGTCGCGCAGCCCCAGGTTGAAGCCCTGTCCGGCGACCGGATGCAGGGTCTGCGCGGCATTGCCGATGAGGATGGTGTGGGGGAAGGTGAGATCGGGCGCGCGCTTGAGGCGCAGCGGGAAGCAACTGCGCTTGCCGATGGCGGTAAAGGCACCGAC
>CAYTZF010000299.1:0-2018 GCA_964442265.1 uncultured Sideroxydans sp. | reverse complement strand
GGAGCAGGACGCGGCGCGGCGCGATTTCACCGCCAATGCGCTGTTCTACGATCCGGCGACGCAGGAGATATTCGATTACCACCACGGCTATGCCGACATCCGCGCCAACACCCTGCGCATGATCGGCGACCCGGAAGTGCGCTACCGCGAAGACCCGGTGCGCATGCTGCGCGCGGTGCGCCTGGCGGCCAAGCTGGGAATGAAGATCGACCCGGCCACCGCCGCGCCGATCGCCAAAATGAAAGCGTTCTTGCGCAACGTGCCGGAAGCGCGCCTGTTCGACGAGATGCTCAAGCTGTTGCTGTCCGGCCACGCGCTGGCCTGCATCAAAAAACTGCGCGCCAAGGGCTTGCACCACGGTTTGTTGCCGATGCTGGACGTGATCCTCGAACAGCCGATGGGCGAAAAGTTCGTCATGCTCGCCCTGCAAAATACCGACCAGCGCATTGCCGTGGAGAAACCGGCTTCGCCGGCTTTCCTGTTTGCCGCGTTGCTGTGGCACGAGGTGCTGGCCACCTGGAAAGCCCGGCAGGAGGCGGATGAACGCCCGGTTGCCGCGTTGCACGAGGCGATGGATGACGTGCTGGAACGGCAGCGCGCGCAACTCGCCATCCCGCGCCGCTACGACACGGTGATGAAGGAATTGTGGCTGTTGCAGCCGCGCTTCGAACAACGCGGCGGACAGCGCCCGTTCCGCCTGCTCGCCCTGCCGCGTTTCCGCGCCGCCTATGATTTCCTGCTGCTGCGCTGTGCCAGCGGCGAGGTCGATACCGCACTGGGCGCATGGTGGACCGAGTTCCAGGATGCCGACGAGGCGCGCCGCGCCGAGATGTTGCAACCGGACAGCGGCGCGCCGAAGAAGCGCCGCCGCCGCAAAAAACCGTCCGCCGCGGTGCAGGCCGAATTGCCGATCGATTGATCAATGGCGACGCACACGGCATTCATCGCACTTGGCAGCAACCTCGACGACCCGGCCGCACAAGTCAACCGCGCGGTGACTGCGCTGGACACGCTGCCGCTCACGCGCGTGCTGAAATGCTCGTCCTTGTATCGCAGTGCGCCCGTCGGGTATCTGGATCAACCCGATTTCATCAACGCGGTGGTGCAGGTGGAAACCGGACTCGCGCCGCACGCCTTGCTCGACGCGATGCTGGCACTGGAACAGGCGCGCGGACGCACGCGCGAATTTCCCAACGCGCCGCGCACACTCGATCTTGACCTGTTGCTCTACGACGACCGCGTGCTGCACGAACACGGCCTGACCCTGCCGCATCCGCAGATGCAGCTGCGCGCGTTTGTGCTGCAGCCGCTGCTGGAGATTGCGCCGGAATGTGTAATTCCGGGCTTGGGTGCGGCAGCCGAGGCGGCCAGTCAATGCAAAGATCAACAGCTTGAGAAAATTCTTTAGCCACTGAAGACACAGAGATCACAGAGAAAAGCATTCGGCGTGCATCGATCTCTGTGTACTCTGTGTTCTCTGTGGCAAAGGGTTAAAGGTTTTTAAGAATGCCCCTGAACAAATATCGCTATATCGTGGTGGAAGGCCCCATCGGCGTGGGCAAGACCAGTCTCGCCCGGCGTCTGGCCGAACATGCCGCCGCGCAGACCATGCTGGAAAAACCGCAGGACAATCCATTTCTGGCGCGTTTTTACGAGGATGCGGCACGCTATGCGTTGCCCACGCAACTGTTCTTCCTGTTCCAGCGCATCGATGAAGTGCGCGAACTGACGCAGATGGATATGTTCCAGAGCCGCACCGTCGCCGATTATCTGTTCGACAAGGACGATTTGTTCGCGCGCCTGAATCTGAGCGACGACGAATACACGCTGTACCAGTCGATCTATCGCAACCTCGCGCCACAGGCGCCCGCGCCCGATCTGGTCATCTATTTGCAGGCCTCGGTCGATACTCTGGTCGAGCGCGTGCGCCGGCGCGGCCACCGTTATGAACGCCCCATCCAGGACGAGTATCTGGCGCGTCTGGCCGGCAGCTATCGCGAATTCTTCCATCACTACAG
>CAYTZF010000298.1:0-2058 GCA_964442265.1 uncultured Sideroxydans sp. | reverse complement strand
GGAGACGAAGGCGCCGTGCACGCGCTGGGGATAGCCGCTGCCCGGCGGCAGGTAGAGCATGTCGCCCTGCCCGAGCAGGGTCTCCGCGCCCATCTGGTCCAGTATCGTGCGCGAGTCGATCTTGCTCGACACCTGGAACGCCACGCGCGTCGGCACGTTGGCCTTGATCAGGCCGGTGATGACATCCACCGACGGACGCTGGGTGGCCAGCACCAGATGGATGCCGGCGGCGCGCGCCTTCTGTGCCAGGCGCGCGATCAGCTCTTCCACCTTCTTGCCCACCACCATCATCAGGTCGGCCAGCTCGTCGATGAACACCACGATGAACGGCAACTCTTCCAGTGCCTCCGGATTCTCCGGGGTGAGGGTGAACGGGTTGGTCAGCGGCTTGCCGTCCTTGATTGCGTCGTGAAATTTCTGGTTATAGCCGGCGATGTTGCGCACGCCGAAGTGGGACATCAGTTTGTAGCGCTTGTCCATCTCCTGCACGCACCAATTCAGCGCGGAAGCGGCCTGGCGCATGTCGGTCACCACCGGCGCGAGCAGATGCGGGATGCCTTCGTACACCGACAGTTCCAGCATCTTGGGATCGACCAGCAACAGGCGCACCTGTTGCGGCGTGGACTTGTACAGCAGCGACAGGATCATGGCATTGATCGCCACCGACTTGCCGGAGCCGGTGGTGCCCGCCACCAGCACATGCGGCATTTTGCCAAGGTCGGCCACCACCGGATGACCTGCGATGTCCTTGCCCATCGCCATGGTCAGCGGCGAGTGCATGTCGGCATACACCTGCGAGCCGAGGATCTCGGACAGGTGCACCATCTGCCGTTTCGGGTTGGGCAGCTCCAGCGCCATGTAGCTCTTGCCGGGAATGGTTTCCACCACGCGGATGCTGACCACCGACAACGCGCGCGCCAGATCACGCACCAGATTGGTGATCTGGCTGCCCTTCACGCCCACATCAGGCTCAATCTCGTAGCGGGTGATGACCGGGCCGGGATAGGCGCCGGCCACTTTGACGGCGACCCCGAAATCGTTCAGCTTGCGCTCGATCAGGCGCGAGGTGAATTCCAGCGTGTCGGCCGACACCACTTCGGCCCGACGGGTTGCCGGGTCGAGAATATGCAGCGGCGGCAGCGGTGAATCGGGCAACTCGGCAAAGAGCGACACCTGTTTCTCTTTTTCCACGCGGGTGGATTTGGCTACTTCCATCACCGGCATCTCGATATGGATCGGCTGATGGTCTTCGACCCGTTTCTTTTCTTCTTCGACGATCACATCGCGCTGCTGCATCGCCTGTGCACCGATCCGTTTGTCCTGCCAGGTCTGCCATGTGCCGCGCGCCGACAACCAGCCGTCTTCCAGCCACCCGCCCAGGCGGTCGGTGAAACGCAGCCAGGATAATCCGCTGTAAAGGCTGAAACTCGCCGCCATCAGCACCAGTAGAAACAGCGTGGCGCCGATATAGCCCAGCGCCTGCGCCAACCCATCCCCCAGCACCCGGCCCAGCATGCCGCCGGGCGCCAGCGGCAACTCCACCCGCCAGGTGTAAAGACGCAGATGTTCCAGCGCGCTACTGCTCAACAGCAAAACAAAGAATCCGGACAGGGAAACCCACAATCCGCGCGCGTCGAACAGGCTGTCCGCGCGCAAGCGGCGGTAGCCCTGCCACACCCGTTGCAGCAGCAGGGTGACCCACCACCAGGCGGAGAAACCGAACAGGTAAAGCGACACATCGGCCAGCCATGCGCCAACCGTCCCGCCCGGGTTGTGCACCACAGCCGCCGATGCATCGTGCGACCAGGCCGGATCGGCGCGGTCGAAGCCGAACAAGATCATGGCAAGATACGCGGCCAGCGCCACCAGCAACAGCCAGCGCGATTCGCGCAGCAGATGGAGCAGGCGCTCCGGCAATGGCGGGGAAGAGGTTTCGGGCAAAGCCATCAGGACTCCATGTCTGTCGTTGAACCGTTCTCGCTGACAATAAAGCCGAAACGGCGCGCCGTTTCCACCGCCTCGATGCGCGAATTGACATGCAGCGTCTGGTAGATGGCG
>CAYTZF010000297.1:0-21685 GCA_964442265.1 uncultured Sideroxydans sp. | reverse complement strand
CTCTTTGCGCGCGGCATGGGTCGCCACCAGCGAGCCGTTGCCGGGCAGCGACAAACCCAATGCCTCGGTCAGGCAGTTCATCGAATTGGCAGTGAACATGCCGGAACAGGAGCCACAGGTCGGGCAGGCGGACCGTTCGATGGCTTCCACATCAGCATCGCTCACATGGTCATTGGCTGCCGCCACCATCGCATCGACCAGATCAAGACCCTTGGCCTTGCCCTGCAAGGTCACTTTGCCCGCTTCCATCGGCCCGCCCGAGACGAACACCACCGGGATATTCAGGCGCATCGCGGCCATCAGCATCCCCGGCGTAATCTTGTCGCAATTGGAAATGCACACCAGCGCGTCGGCGCAATGCGCGTTGCACATGTATTCCACCGAGTCGGCGATGAGGTCGCGGCTGGGGAGCGAATACAGCATGCCGTCGTGCCCCATGGCGATGCCGTCGTCCACCGCGATGGTATCGAATTCCTTGGCGATGCCGCCCGCGCGCTCGATCTCGCGCGCCACCATCTGCCCCAGGTCTTTCAGGTGCACATGCCCCGGCACGATCTGGGTGAACGAGTTGGCAATGGCGATGATGGGTTTGCCAAAATCCCCATCCTGCATGCCGGTGGCACGCCACAGGGAGCGTGCGCCGGCCATGTTGCGACCGTGGGTGGAAGTACGGGAACGGTATTGGGGCATGATGTCTCTCTCAAGCAACGTATAATCCGGGCTTCAATTCTAACTCATCACCCCATGCTCGTTCACCCGCAATTCGACCCCGTCGCCCTTAATCTCGGCCCGTTCGGCATCCACTGGTACGGGTTGATGTATCTGGCCGGTTTCGCGGTGTTCATCTGGCTGGGACGCAAGCGTTTGCGCGCCATGAACCGGCAGGGATGGGATGCGAAATTCCTCGACGACCTGCTCTTCTACGGCGTGCTCGGCGTGATCATCGGCGGCCGGCTGGGTGAAGTGTTGTTCTACAACCCGGGCTATTATTTTTCGCACCCTGCCAAAATCCTTGCCGTATGGGAAGGCGGCATGTCTTTCCACGGCGGCTTTCTCGGTGTGCTGATGGCGATGGCGTTGTTCGCGCGCAGCCGCAACATCCGCTGGCTGGCGCTGATGGATTTCGTCGCACCCCTGGTGCCGCCGGGACTGGCGTTCGGGCGGCTCGGCAACTTCATCAACGGCGAACTGTGGGGACGCCCCACCGATGTGCCGTGGGCGATGGTCTTCCCTCAGGTGGACAATCTCCCGCGCCACGCTTCGCAGTTGTACGAGTTCGGATTGGAAGGCGTCGCGCTGTTCGTTCTGCTGTGGTGGTATTCGAGCAAGCCGCGCCCGCTCGGCGCGGTGTCCGGCCTGTTCCTCATCGGCTATGGCAGCTTCCGCTTCCTTGGCGAATTCACGCGCAACCCGGACGACGGCATCTTTGGCCTGATGACGTTCGGCGTCAGCATGGGACAGTGGCTGAGCCTGCCGATGGTGCTGGCGGGGGTCTGGCTGATGCGCCGTGCGCAAGGGAAACCCGCAGCATGAAGCGCGCCGTCCTCATCCTGTTATGCGCCTGCGCCGCCGTATCCGCCCAAGCCGCAAAACCCAACTGGAAAGCGTGTGCCGACAAGCCCAACGACAGCGAACGGTTGGCCTGTTACGACAAACTCACCGGCCAGCATTACACCGAACGCTCGGCCCTGACCCGGGCATGGGACCTCGACGGTCGCGGCAACCCGGATGCGGAGGGAATCCGGCGGCTGGAGCCTTACCGCGCCAACCGCTTGCTGATGCAGCACACCACGCGCATCAATAACCAACCCGCTTCTCCGGCCAAACAAAATAACGCAACAGCGCCTTTTTCCTATCAACCGAATGAATTGAAATTTCAGTTCAGCGCAAAATCGGAAATCGGCAATTTCCGCGAGATGGATCTGCTGTGGTTCCGCGATTTCAGAATCTGGGGCGGCTTTACCCAGCAGTCTTACTGGCAATTGTTCAACAGCTCGCAGTCTTCGCCGTTCCGCGAGACCAATTACGAACCCGAGCTCATCGGCACCTTCGGCACCGGCCAGGCGCAAGGCTGGAAACTGCTCAATATCGGCCTGTCGCACCAGTCCAACGGGCGCAACAACCCGTTCTCGCGCAGCTGGAACCGCGTGTATGCGCAAGGCGGCTGGGAACAGGGTAACTATTATTTGCTGGCGCGCGGCTGGTGGCGCATCCCCGAGCCGGCGGGCAACGACGACAACCCGGATATCCAGCAATTTCTGGGGCGGGCCGAGATGGAAGTGCACTGGTCACCCGACCAGGATGACGAGGTTACCCTGCTCGCGCGCAGCAATCTGTCTGCCGGACAACCGCGCGGTTTCGTGCAGCTGGACTGGTCAACTCCCGTTCACTTCTGGCATCTGGCGCGCCTCAACATGCAACTTGCCACCGGCTACGGCCACAGTCTGATCGACTATAACCACAAGCAGACCACTTTCAGTTTTGGCCTGGCCTTCAGGGACTGGTGATTGACACCACCCGACCCGCTCCCCGATACTCGAATCGTCATTTCCCGCAAGGCTGTTCATTTTGGATGATATTTCCCTCGGCACGCTGTTTGCCATCCTGTGCGTATTGCTGATCTGCAGCGCGTTCTTCTCCGGCTCCGAGACCGGCATGATGGCGATCAACCGCGCCCGCCTCAACACCCTCGCGCGCAAGGGCAACCGTAGCGCCCGGCTGACACTCGGCCTGCTCGGCAAGGTGGACAAGCTGCTCGGCTCCATCCTGCTCGGCAACACCCTGCTCAACGTCGCGGCCGCGGCCGTCACCAACATCCTCATCCTGCGCCTGTTCGGGCAGGATGATCTGGCCATTCTGCTCGGCACGCTGGCGCTGACTTTCGCGCTGGTGGTGTTCAGCGAAATCATGCCCAAGATCATCGCCGCCAGTTACCCGGAACGCATCGCCCTGCCGGCCAGCTATGTGCTGACCCCGCTGATCACCCTGTTCCACCCGGTCGTCTCGGTCGCAACGTCCATCGTCAAAGGGCTGCTGTGGCTGTTGCACATCCGCATCCAGACCGACCAGAGCAAACAGAAAATGACGCTGGAAGAACTGCGCGGGCTGGTGCTGGATGCCGAGCAATTCCTGCCGCGCAAACACCAGAAGATGCTGCTGAACCTGGTCGATCTGGAACGCATTACCGTCAACGATGTGATGATCCCGCGCAACCAGATCGAGGCGCTCGACATCGGCACCGACCCGTCCGAATTACGGCGGCAACTCATCACCTGCCATCACACCCTGCTTCCGGTGTTTCAAGGCACACCCGACAACATCATCGGCATCCTGCACCTGAAACGCGTGTTGCCGCTCCTGCAGGAAGAAACGCTGGACCCCGAACAGTTGCGCGAGGTGCTGCACGACCCCTATTTCATTCCTTCCGACACCCCGCTGCTGAAGCAACTGCAACAGTTTCAGGAACGCCGCACGCGCCTTGGGCTGGTGGTGGACGAGTACGGCGAGCTGCTGGGGCTGGTCACGCTGGAAAATATCCTGGAAGAGATCGTCGGCGACTTCACCACCCAGTCGCCCGCGCAAACGGGCAAGTTTCTGCGCCAGGAGGACGGCAGTCTGTTGCTGGAAGGCAGCAGCAGTCTGCGCGAACTCAACCGCAAACTCGGGCTGCATCTGCCGCTGGGGGAGGCCAAGACCCTCAACGGCTTGATTCTGGAACACCTTCAGGATATTCCGGAAGCGGGCACCAGCCTCAAAATTGGCAACTATCCGATAGAGATCATCCAGGTGCAGGATCGCGCGGTCAAAGTGGCGCGAATTTTTAGCATCCGGAAAAACCAGCGCAGCGGCTGAACAGCACAGCTTTACAAAGAAAACAATGCCATGCATCATGCAGAGAGTTTTACAATTCGAGCCGTGAACAGCGCACGTTAAGCAACAGGAACTGCCCTTGTGCAGGATTTGAGTCGAGGAAACACGATGGCTAGAGAAAAAAACGTCAAGGTCAAGGAAGTCCTCTACACTTGGGAAGGCAAGGACAAAACCGGCAAGGTCGTAAAAGGCGAGATGCGCGCGCCCGGCGAGGCCAGCGTTTCGGCTCATCTCCGCCGTCAGGGCATCAATGTCAGCAAAGTCAAAAAGAGCGCCACGGGTTCAGGCAAGGTCACGGAAAAGGACATTGCGCTGTTTACCCGCCAACTTGCCACCATGCTGAAATCGGGCGTCCCCTTGTTGCAGGCCTTCGACATCGTCGGCAAAGGTCACGACAAACCGGCGGTGTCACGCCTGCTGATGGACATCAAGACCGATGTGGAAACCGGCAACAGTCTGGAGCAGGCCTTCCGCAAATTCCCGCTGTATTTCGATGATCTGTATTGCAATCTGATCGGCGCGGGTGAAGCAGCCGGTATTCTGGACAGTCTGCTCGACCGTTTAGCGACCTACAAGGAAAAGATCCAGGCCATCAAGAGCAAAATCAAATCGGCTTTATTCTATCCGATCTCCATCATCGTGATTGCTTTTGTTATCACCGCCGTCATCATGATTTTCGTGATTCCGGCGTTCAAAGATTTGTTCAAGAATTTCGGCGCTGACCTGCCCGCCCCGACACTGGTAGTGATGGCAATTTCGGACTTCTTCGTGGCGTGGTGGTGGGCAATCTTTGCTATCGTCGGCGGCAGCGTGTACGGTTTTTTTTACGCCTGGAAACGCAACAAGAAGATGCAGCGCCTGATGGATCAGTTGATGCTGAAAATTCCCGTGTTCGGGCCGCTGGTGCGCAAGGCGACCATCGCGCGCTGGACGCGCACCCTGTCCACCATGTTTGCCGCCGGTGTGCCGCTGGTCGAGGCCTTTGATTCCGTGGCAGGTGCAGCGGGCAATGCGGTGTATGCCGACGCGACCAAACAGATCCAGCGCGATGTCACCGCCGGTAACAGCCTTAACGCTGCCATGGTCAGCACCAATGTCTTCCCGGGCATGGTACTGCAGATGGTCGCCATCGGCGAAGAGTCGGGCTCAATCGACAGCATGCTGTCCAAGGTGGCCGACTTTTACGAAGCTGAAGTGGATGATGCAGTGGAAGCGCTGTCCAGTCTGATGGAACCCGTCATCATGGTGGTTCTCGGCACGCTTATCGGCGGTATGGTGGTCGCAATGTATTTGCCCATCTTCAAGATGGGCCAGGCAGTCGGTTAGCCGTTCCGTTCCGGGACGCAGCGCGATTGCCGCGTCTTGGCGGGACGTTGCGCAATGCGCTTGCTTCTCCGAACTTCCCCGCTTTTTTCCGTGCTGCCCGGCCCCAGCGCTCTGCCGGCGCATTAATCTTTATCCTGATTCTCACCATGACTGAATCCTTTCTGTTTTTAAAATCAACTCCCCTTTTCTTCTCCATTGCCTGCGGGCTGCTCGGACTGATCGTCGGCAGTTTTCTCAATGTCGTCATTTACCGTTTGCCAAAAATGATGGAGCGCGAGTGGCAAGAACAATGTGCCGAATTGAACAACCGGCCGTTGGCCGATCACGCACCCTTCAATCTACTCCTGCCGCGTTCCGCCTGTCCGCACTGCCAGCATCCCATCGGCGCGCTGGAGAACATCCCGCTTTTGAGCTATCTGTTTCTGCGCGGTCGTTGCGCCGGATGCGGGACGCCAATTTCACTGCGCTATCCAATCGTCGAGGCAGTGAGCGGCGTATTGAGCGCCTTCGCCGCCTGGCATTTTGGTTTTGGTCTGGCCGGGATTGCCGCACTGTTTCTGATCTGGGCACTGATCGCGCTCACCTTCATTGACTTCGACACGCAGTTATTGCCGGACAGCATCACCCTGCCGCTGCTTTGGCTCGGCTTACTGCTCAACCTCAACGGCGCGTTCACTTCGCTGGCCAACGCGGTGGTCGGCGCGGTCGCCGGTTATCTGGTGCTGTGGAGCGTGTATTGGGCGTTCAAGTTGTTCACCGGAAAAGAGGGCATGGGCTTCGGTGATTTCAAATTGCTCGCCGCCATCGGCGCCTGGTTGGGCTGGACTCTGCTGCCGCTGGTGATCCTGCTGTCTTCGCTGGTCGGTGCCGTGGTCGGTATTATTCTGATCGTGGCAGCCAGACATGGCCGCAACATCCCGATACCTTTCGGTCCCTACCTGGCGGGCGGCGGCTTGATCGCCCTGTTCTGGGGACAATCTCTCACCCATGCCTATCTGCAGTTGCTCGCGCCATGATGCGTTATTACGGATTAACCGGCGGCATCGGCAGCGGCAAGAGCACGGTGGCGCGCCTTCTGGGTGAGCTCGGTGCGCGCGTTATCGACACCGACGAAATTTCGCGCCAGTTGACCGCGCGCGACGGCCTGGCGATACCCGAGATCGGCGAAACATTTGGCGCCAATTACATCACGGCGGAAGGCGCGCTCGACCGCGCCCGCATGCGCCAGCTGGTGTTCAGCGATCCGGCCTCGAAAATGCGCCTGCAAAACATCCTGCATCCGATGATTTTGGCGGAGACGAAAACCCGGGCGCTGATGCCCAGCCTCGCGCCCTACACGCTGGTCGTGGTTCCTCTGCTGTTCGAGAGCATGCGCTACCGCAACTGGCTGCAGCGCGTGATCGTCGTCGATTGCCCTGAAACCGAGCAAATCCGCCGCACGATGCAACGCAACGGACTGGACGAAGCCGCCGTGCGCGCCATCATGGCGCAGCAAATGACGCGCGCGATGCGCCTGCATCTGGCCGACGAAATCATTTGCAACGATGGCGATCTGGACGCGCTGAAAACCCGGGCGGCACAGTTGCATCGGCGTCTGCTTGCGGCCTGAAAGGCGGTTGACGATGTCCGGCGCTGCCTATATCTTTCAATCACGAAAAACCGCCGACCCGACCCGACAAAAGTGATCAGCTACGAATTCCCTCTCAATGAGCGCGTGCGCACCATGTTGCGCCTGGAAGATTTGTTCACGCGTGCCGAACGTTTCATTGCCCGGGCAGATCGGACCGATCACCATGCCGCGCTCGGCGTGCTGTTCGAGATCCTTGAAGTCGCCTGCCGCGCCGACCTGAAGTCGGACCTGCTGCAGGAGCTGGATCGCCAAAAAAAGGCTCTCAATGCCCTGCGCAACAACCCGCAGATATCCGAAGATGCGCTGGATTCGATACTGGATCAAATCGAAAACGACAGTGCCAAACTGCTTGGCATCAACGGCAAGCCCGGCCAGCATTTGCGCGACAACGAATGGCTGATGGGTATCAAACAGCGCGCCATCATCCCCGGCGGGGTGTGCGAATTCGATCTGCCCTCCTACCATTATTGGCAGCACCTGCCGGAAGATAAACGGCGCGCCGATCTGACCGAATGGTTGGCACCGCTGTTGCCGCTCAAGGCAGGCATCGGCATCATGCTCAAGCTGTTGCGCGAAAGCGGCCGCGCCCGTCGCTTCACCGCGCATCAGGGCTCTTTCCAGCAAATGCAGGGGGGGCGCGTGGCGCAATTGCTCAGCGTCACGCTGGACCGGTCGCTGCCCTGTTTTCCCGAAATCAGCGCCAACAAATACGCGCTCAACATTCGATTTGTGGCCGCCGATTTCTGCGCCAGGACATCCCTGTACGAACAGGATGTCGATTTCAACCTGATCTTCTGTTCGCTGCAATGAGCAAACCACTCGTCGTCACCTGTCCCACCTGCGGCAAAGAACATCCATGGGACAGCACCAACCGTTTCCGTCCGTTCTGCTGCGAACGCTGCAAGATGATCGACCTCGGCAAATGGGCAAATGAGGAATATCGGGTCGAACAACGCGAGCGTGATAACGGGGATCAGGAAACCCAGGCCTGACGCAGCAATGCAATGCCGTGCGCGCCGTGCCGCCACGCGGTCTCGGTGTCAGTCCGTTTCAGGCCACCCAGCGCATACACCGGTATGGAGGAACCCGCCGCCATCGCGGCGAAATTTTCCCAGCCCAGATGCGACGCACCTGGATGCGATTGTGTCGGCAACACCGGACTCAATAACGCGAAGTCACAGCCCAATGCTTGCGCGCGGCGCAACTCGTCCGAGTTGTGGCAGGAAGCCGCACACCAATCCAGCGTCGGACGTTCAACCAATTCTGCAAGCTGCGTCGAGGTTAACTGCACCCCGTCCGCACCGACTTCCCGCGCCAGCACCACATCGCCGTTGAGCAACACGCGCGCCCCTTGGGCATGCGCCAGTGCCACCACGCGCTGCGCCAACTCGCGCGATTCATTTTGGGCAAGGTTTTTCTCGCGCAACTGGATTAGCCGCAAACCCTCATCCAGCTTGTCTTGCAGACTTGCCAGGAATGGCTCCACCCCCAGTTCAGCAGCGTTGCTGATGGCGTACAGGGAAGGCAACTCCAGTGCGCGCAGAATGGGAGAGTTGGCCGGAAGGACCGGTTCAATGAGCACCTTCCCCGGGTGTTGCCAGGAGAATTGCTGGCCTTCATGCGGATGTAATTCACCCGTCCAGGCTGTCACGCGAAAGAAATTCAGGCGCACCGTTGCATGCGGATAAGTAAATACCCGCGTCAGCCACGGGTAGGCCGTTTCGACTCCGATGCCCAACTCTTCGCGCAGCTCGCGCACCAGCGCAGCGCGCGCCGTCTCGCCCGGCTCGATCTTGCCACCGGGAAATTCCCAATAGCCGGCCCAGATTTTGTCGGGGGGACGCTGGGCGAGAAGGAATGAGCCATCCGGACGTTGCAGGACGCCTGCGGAGACTTCAATGATCTTGTTTTTCAACATGCCGGCCGCACCAGTCGCGCGCGAATTGCCCCGCCACTCTCCCGCTCCTCGACCCGCGCGACAGCGCCCATTGCAGCGCCGCCGTGCGCGCCTCGTCTGTCATGCCCTGCTGCCAGCCATGCTGCGCCAGCCAGTGCGCCGCCACCGCGAGGTACTCGTCCTGCGTAAACGGGTAAAAGGAAATCCAAAGACCGAAGCGTTCGGACAATGAAACTTTCTCCTCGACACTTTCCGCCGGATGCACCTCATCTCCTTCATGCCGTGTGGCGAGATTGTCCTGCATGGAATCCGGCATCAGATGGCGGCGGTTGGAGGTGGCGTAGATCAGCAGATTGTCGGAGAACGCCACCAGATCTCCGTCCAGCGCGGCCTTGAGTGCCTGGTAGCCAGGTTCGCCGGGGCTAAAGGAGAGGTCATCGCAATACAGGATGAAACGCTCGGCGCGCCCCTGCACCAGCCCGATGATATGCGACAGGTCGATCAATCCCTGTTTGTCGATCTGAATCACGCGCAGGCCTTGCGCGGCATATTCGTTCAGCACTGCCTTGACCAGCGATGACTTGCCCGTGCCGCGCGCGCCGGAGAGCAACACGTTGTTGGCGGTGCCGCCGTTGACGAATTGCAGCGTGTTCTGCCGAATGCGCTGTTTCTGGTCGTCGATGCCGAGCAAGTCGGTCAGCGCGATGCGCTGGAAATTGGCAACGGGATGCAGCGTGCGCTGCCGGTGGTCCCAGCGGAAAGCCGCGGCAGCTTGCCAATCGGGAGCTTGCGGTTGCGCGCCGGGCAGGATGTTTTCCAGACGCGAGAGCAGACCTTCGGCGCGGGTAAGGAATAGTTCAAGTTTGCTCATCGAAAAATCCTTTTGCCCGCAGATTACGCAGATTGAGGCAGATTAAGTGCGTGTACTGCAACACAGTCACTCTAATGTCGATGGATTCCCACCGAATTTTCAGGTTTTGGGTTTGATCTGCGCAATCTGCGGGCCCAATTTTCAGCTTCTGTAGCTCGCGTTGATCTTCACATAATCATACGAGAAATCGCACGTCCACAGCGTGGCGTTCACCGCGCCGCGATTGAGCACGACGCGGATGGTGATGTCGCTTTGTTGCATCACGCGCTGGCCGTCCGCTTCCTGATAGCTGGCTGCGCGTCCGCCGTGCTCGGCCACCAGCACATCGTCGAGATACAGCTTGAGCGTTTCAACATTGAGGTCGGCTACGCCCGCGTAGCCAACCGCGGCCAGGATGCGCCCGAGATTGGGGTCGGAGGCAAAGAACGCAGTCTTGACCAAAGGCGAATGGGCGATGGCGTAACCAATTTTCTTGCACTCGGCTTCATCCTTGCCACCTTCGATCTTGATGGTGATGAACTTGGTTGCGCCTTCGCCGTCGCGCACGATGGCCTGCGCCAGCAGCGTCGCCACTTCCGTAATGGCTTCCAGCATCTGCCAACGGTTGGTGTCGTCAATCACCACACCGCTCTTGCCCGTGGCGATCAGCATCAGCGCATCGTTGGTGGAGGTATCGCCGTCCACCGTAATGCAATTGAAAGAGGCATTCGCCGCATCCTTTACCAGGAGTTGCAACAGCGGTTGTGAGATGGCGGCGTCGGTGGCGATGTAACCCAGCATAGTGGCCATGTTGGGGTGGATCATGCCGGAGCCTTTTGACATGCCGGTGACGGTAACAGTCTTGCCGTCGATCTGCACCTGACGCGAGACAGCCTTGGCCACGACGTCGGTGGTCATGATGGCGTGCGCGGCATCAAACCAGTTGTCGGCTTTCAGATTCGCGATGGCTTGCGGCAAAGCGGCGACGATCTTGTCCACGGGCAGCGGCTCCATGATGACGCCGGTGGAGTACGGCAACACCTGCTCCGGTTCGCAGCCCAGCAGTTTGGCCAGTTCGGCGCACGTCGTGCGCGCTGCCTGTATGCCGGCTTCGCCGGTGCCGGCATTGGCATTGCCGGTGTTAACCACCAGCGCGCGGATGCCTTTGCCTGCGCCCAGGTGTGACTTCGCCACGGTGACTGGCGCGGCGCAAAAACGGTTGGTGGTAAATACCCCCGCCAAAGTCGCACGCTCTTCCAGCCGGATAAGCAGCAAATCCTTGCGCCCGATGGACTTGATGCCCGCTTCCGCAGCCCCCAAAAAAACGCCCGCAACGGGCAACAATTGTGCCGCAACGGGCGTTGACAGATTTACCGGCATGATTTCAGAAACGTCCGCCGGTCTTGTACAGGTAATTGGTCATCTCAACCGATTGCGCATTCATGCGACGCACGATGCCATGCACATGGCGCACGATACCGCGCATCACGTAATACACAATGGCCGGTTGATAATTCAGCAGCGATTCGAATTTGCAGCGATCAAGAACCAGCACTCTGCAATCGGTTTTGGCCGTCACGGTCGCGCTGATCTGCGAAACATTGCCGCCAACGAAGGTGATGATGCCGGCCAGGTCGCCCGGCTGCAGCAGATGCAGCGTGGCCTGTTCGCCACCGATGGTTGCGGTCGCCTCGACTTCGCCGCTGGCCAGCACGATCAGGGAATTTTTCAGGCGCTCCTCCCCTGGACGCAACAGACTTTGCCCTGCTTTGAACTCCATGACCTCGAAGAGCTGCCCAAGCGATTCAATCTCGGCATCGCGCAACTCTTCAGTCAGTGTCGAGTTGTGCAGGGTTTGCAAAATCAGGTCATCGGTTGGCATGGTTTACTCCCGTCAGGTTGATGAATTTAATTCAGTTTACCGTGGCACTGCTTGTATTTCTTGCCCGATCCGCACGGACACGGATCGTTGCGGCCAACCTTCTGCCCGCTGCGCACAAACGGCTTGTGCTCCGCGTCGGCAGACTCATTCTGACCCAGCGCCTCGTCATAATCGGCGTGATGATACTGCACATTCTCCGGCGCATGGGGCGCTTCCGCTTCCTGCACCGCCTCCTCGCTGCGTATCTGCACATTGAGCAGGGTCTGCACCACGTCGCGCTTGATTGTATCCAGCATGGCGGAGAACAGTTCAAACGCCTCGCGCTTGTATTCCTGCTTCGGGTTCTTCTGCGCATAGCCGCGCAAATGAATGCCCTGGCGCAAATGATCGAGTGCCGCCAGATGCTCGCGCCACTGCTGGTCCAAGGTTTGCAACATCACGATGCGCTCGTATCCGCGCATCAGTTCGGCGCTAACCTGCTCCGTTTTGGCCTGATACTGCCGCCGCGCTTCGTCGGCGATGCGCCGGAACAAACCGGTCGGATCAAGCTGTTTGTCCTGCTCCATCCACTGCGTAACCGGCAGATGCAGCTGGAATTCCGCCGCCAGCACTTTCTCCAGTCCCGCCACATCCCACTGTTCCTCCATGCTGCCGGGCGGCAGGTGCTGGTTGACCAGATCGAGCAGCACACTGTCGCGCATCGCGCTGATGGTATCGCTAATGTCGGCGCTTTCGAGCAACTCGGCGCGCTGCTGATAGATTACCTTGCGCTGGTCGTTGGCGACATCGTCATACTCGAGAATTTGTTTGCGCATGTCGAAATTGCGCGCCTCGACCTTGCGCTGCGCGTTCTCGATGGCGCGCGTTACCCAGCTGTGCTCGATCGCCTCGCCTTCGGGCAGCTTGAATTTGTTCATGATCGCGGCCACGCGGTCCGAGGCGAAGATGCGCAACAGCGGATCTTCCAGCGACAAATAGAAGCGGCTGGAACCGGGATCGCCCTGGCGCCCCGAGCGGCCTCGCAACTGGTTGTCCACCCGGCGCGATTCGTGGCGCTCGGTGCCGATGATATGCAGGCCGCCGCTGGCGATGACCTGCTCATGCACCGGCTGCCATTCGGCGCGCAATGCGGCGATGCGCTGCTCGCGCGCAGCCTCGTCCAGACTCTCGTCCATGCGCACCAGTTCGATCGGCTTCTCCACGTTGCCGCCGAGCACGATGTCGGTCCCGCGCCCCGCCATGTTGGTGGCAATAGTGACCATCCCGGGACGGCCTGCCTGCGCCACGATCTCCGCTTCGCGCGCGTGCTGCTTGGCATTCAGCACCTGGTGCGGCAGTTTGGCTTTTTCCAGCATTCCGGACAGCAACTCGGACGTCTCGATTGAGGTCGTCCCCACCAGCACCGGCTGCCCGCGCTCGTGGCAGTCGCGAATATCGGCGATCACCGCCGTGTATTTTTCCTGCGCGGTAAGGAACACTTTGTCCATCAGATCGGCACGTATGGTGGGCCGGTTGGGCGGCACGATCACGGTTTCCAGACCATAGATGGACTGGAATTCGAAGGCCTCGGTATCCGCCGTGCCGGTCATGCCGGACAATTTTTCGTACATGCGGAAATAGTTCTGGAAGGTGATCGAGGCCAGGGTCTGGTTCTCTTTCTGGATGGTCACCCCTTCCTTCGCTTCGACGGCCTGATGCAGCCCGTCCGACCAGCGCCGACCCGCCATCAGGCGCCCGGTGAATTCATCCACAATCACCACTTCGCCGTTCTGCACCACGTAGTGCTGATCGCGATGGAACAGGTTGTGCGCGCGCAAAGCCGCATACAGGTGATGGATCAGGGTGATGTTCGCCGGGTCGTACAGACTGCCCCCCGTCGGCAGCAATCCCGCTTTTTCCAGCAATTGTTCGGCATGTTCATGCCCGCTCTCGCTCAACAGAATCTGGTGGTTCTTTTCGTCCACGTGGTAATCGCCGGGCGCGTTTTCATCGGCCTGGCGCGTCAATTGCGGCGCCAGCACATCGACCCTCACATAAATATCGACGTTGTCCTCGGCCTGTCCGGAGATGATCAGCGGCGTGCGCGCCTCGTCGATCAGGATCGAGTCCACTTCGTCGACGATGGCAAAATTCAATCCGTGCTGGAATCGCTCGTTCGCGCTCGCCGCCATATTGTCGCGCAGATAATCAAAGCCGAATTCGTTGTTTGTACCGTAGGTTATGTCGGCGGCATACGCGGCCTGTTTGTCCGCCTGCGGCATGTTGGTCAGGATGACCCCGACCGACAGGCCGAGAAAGCGGTACAGCCGCCCCATCCACTCGGCATCGCGCGCCGCCAGATAGTCGTTCACCGTCACCACATGTACCCCCTTGCCGGACAGCGCGTTCAGGTAAGCAGGCAGGGTCGCCATCAGGGTCTTGCCTTCGCCGGTGCGCATCTCGGCAATCTTGCCGTAATGCAGCACCATGCCGCCGATCAGCTGCACATCGAAATGGCGCATCTGCAGCGCGCGGCGGCTGCCCTCGCGCACCACGGCGAAAGCCTCCGGTAACAAATCGTTGAGCGACTCGCCCCGTTGCAGGCGCTGTCTGAATTGCGGCGTTTTGGCCTGGAGCGCCTCGTCGGAAAGCGCGGTAATTTCTGGCTCGAGGCTGTTGATACGTGAGACCGTCTGCCTGTATTGTTTGAGAAGACGATCATTACGGCTACCAAATACGGATTTTAACAATCTGGGAATCATGCGGTTATTTTCTGTGGCTGATGTTACAAACAAATAAAAAGGGTGAGGCGCTCACCTCACCCTGACACAAAACTATTGCGCTCAACTGGCGGCTTTTTGCAGGAACCGCACGGGATTTTGCGCGCTTCCTCTGTAACGCACTTCAAAATGCAGGTGATTGCCGGTCGAGCGCCCGGTACTACCGACACGGGCGATCTCGTGCCCACGCCGCACCACCTCGCCCACTTGAACCAGCACCTTTGAAGCATGCGCGTAGCGGGTGATAATCTGGTTGCCATGATCAATTTCGACCATATTACCATATTGGGGATGCAACCCCGCAAACACCACCACGCCACCGGCAGAAGCATATATCGGCGTGCCTTCCGGCACCATGTAGTCCACGCCCTCATGGAGCGCGTTTTTGCCGGTAAACGGATCCAGCCGCCAGCCGAAATTTGACGAGTACCAGCTGGTTCTGACCGGCGCCACTGAAGGCAGCATTCTCTTGTCCAGCCGATCCTGCTGCAACAAGGTTTCCAGCGCCACCAGCTTGTCGCTGCGGTCGCCCAGCAAAACATTCAAGATTTCCAGCTGCTGATCCAGCGACTGCATCGAGACTTCTTGCTGGGGCGGGGCGGGCAAATACGGGCCGCCGCGTGCCGGGACCAGATCGAAGGAGAATTCGCCCGGTTTCATTCCGCTCATCTTGGCCAGTCTTGCCCCCAGACCGTCCAGCCGCTGCAACTGCGCCTGCATTTGTCCCAGCCGGGCGGCCATCGCATCCAGACTCTGGCGCAGATAAAGTGCTTGTTTTTGTTGCTCCTCCGCTTGCGCGCTGGCCAGCCAAGTGCGCAATTCATCGCTGATCACGCCCGACTGAAAGCGCACAATGGCATACTGCGCCGTCAACACCGCAGCCACGAACAGCGTTGCCGCCAGCACGCCGGCCGTCAGCAGATGAAGACGGGTCAACGTCAAACTGCGCGCTTTTACAAAACGGTTGGAAACCAGAATAATATTCATGTCATACCTCCCATACTACAGACTGTGGAAATCGTGCCTCATCGCCTGACCACCTTCATTGGATCAAACCCGACCCTGCGCTCGCTGGCACAGACGGCGGCGCAACTTTCAGGATTGCAACGCCATTACCTGGCGATTGTCCCGCCCTCGCTCGCTCCGTACAGCCGTGTCGCGCACTGCGCAAACGGACACCTGACCCTGGAAGCCGACAACGGCGCGGTGGCCGGAAAACTGCGCCAGCTTACCCCGGAACTAATTTCCTTATTTCGAACAAGGGGATGCGAGATTACTGGAATTCAGATTAGGGTGCAAGCAAGCAACACGCCACCCCGTGTACCCGCCCGCCCAAGGTTACTTGGTCAGCAAGGCAGACAAGCCCTTGAGGCGTTCGCTGAAGAACTGCCCGGTGACAGCCCGCTAAAATCGTCAATCGAGCGAATGATCACGCGGGCACGCTAACCCTCAAGCCACAGATGGGCACAGATACACGCGAATAGCCCACCCTATGCACCAGCCTGGCAATTCGAACAAACAGCGATGATCCCTGTGGTCGCGATAATACGTTTATCTGTGACCCAAACATGTTTTCTGTCTAATTAAAAACGCGCCAGGCAGACAGGCCGAAGCGTTCCAGCAAGTACACCACCCCGAACACCAGCAATACGAACACGATAAACCGCGCGACTTGCACAGCCCACTTGAGATAGCGCGCATCGCGCGAGAAAAGATAAGCGCCCACCGCCGCCGCAATGAACAGGGCTGACAACAACAGAATCAGCCGGATCACCATAAAACCTAGGCCGCCTGTAATTGCAGGCGCAGGAAATTCGGCGCTTCTTCCGCTTTGTCGAAGGTGACAAATTCCCATGCCTCTTCATCCGCCAGCAAGGCGCGGCACAATGCGTTGTTCAGGGCATGCCCCGATTTGTGCCCGGAAAAGGCGCCAATCAGCGGATGTCCGAGCAGATAAAGATCGCCGATGGCGTCCAGCACCTTGTGCTTGACGAACTCGTCCTCGAAACGCAGGCCGTCCGGATTGATTACGCGGTATTCATCCATCACGATGGCGTTGTCCAGGTTGCCGCCCAGCGCCAGCCCCTGCGAACGCATCCATTCCACTTCCTGCATAAAACCGAAGGTGCGCGCGCGGCTGACTTCCTTGATATACGAATGTTCGCCCAGATCGACCGTCACCTGCTGCTTGGTGTCGGCGAACACCGGGTGCGCGAAGTCGATGGTAAAATTCAGACGATAGCCGTTGTACGGCTCGAAGCGCACCCACTTGTCGCCCTCCTTCAGTTCCACCGTCTTGCGGATACGGATGAATTTCTTCGGCGCATTCTGCTCGACGATGCCGGCCGACTGCAGCAGAAAAATGAACGTGCCTGCGCTGCCGTCCATGATCGGCAATTCGGGACTGGTCAGCTCGGCGATGGCATTATCGATTCCAAGCCCCGACAAGGCGGACATCAAATGCTCCACCGTCGCCACCCGCGCGCCATTGGCCTCCAGACAAGTGGATAATCGCGTGTCGCTAACCGCTGTCGCCTCGGCCGGAATATCGACCGGCTGCGGCAGATCCACCCGCCGAAACACGATGCCCGTATCGGCGGCGGCCGGGCGCAAGGTCAGACAGACCTTCTCCCCGGTATGCAGTCCGACCCCCGTCGCCTCCACTGCGGTTTTCAATGTGCGTTGCCTGACCATGCTCATACCCTGCAATTCGTTGCCGAAGTTTAGCACGGGCAACCCCATGCCCAACCGTTTACCACTGCCGGCAAACCACATTCAGTCGGCTTGCTTGCGCAGGAACGACGGGATATCCAGCGTATCCACACCAGACTGTTTCATCGCCTCGACCGCCTCGCGATGGCGTCCGGAGCGGTACACCGCCGGCATCTCCAACTCGTTAAAATCGACCAGCGGCGCATCATGAGTGCCGGTGCGCACCTGTTTCTCGTAAGCCAAAACCGGCTTCGCTTGCGGTTTGCGGATTGCGCCAAGACCGGTTGCCACGATGGTCACGCGCAGTTCGTCGCCCATGTTCTCGTCGAACACCGAGCCGACGATTACGGTGGCTTCCGCCGCCGCGAACTGGAAGCAGTTCATCACCTCATGGAACTCTTCCAGGGTGATGTTGCTGCTGGAGGTGATGTTGACCAGCACCCCGCGCGCGCCGGACAGATCGACATCTTCCAGCAGCGGGCTGGCAATGGCCTGCTCGGCGGCATGCTGCGCCCGGTTTTCGCCGGAAGCCGAAGCCGCCCCCATCATCGCCATGCCGTTTTCCGACATCAGGGTGCACACATCGGCAAAGTCCACGTTGACCATGCCCGGCACGTTGATCACCTCGGCGATACCCGCCACCGCCCCTTGCAACACCCCGTTGGCGGCCTTGAACGCATCAGGCAGCGTGGTCTTGCCGCCCAGCACTTCCATCAGCTTGGCATTCGGCACGATGATAAGCGAATCGACATACGCGCTTAATTCCTCGATGCCCTGCTGTGCCAGCGACATACGCTTGCCCTCGAACAGGAAGGGTTTGGTCACCACCGCCACGGTGAGGATGCCCATCTCCTTGGCCACCTGCGCGATGATTGGCGCGGCGCCGGTGCCGGTGCCGCCGCCCATGCCGGCGGTGATGAATACCATGTTGGCGCCTGCGATGATCTCGGCGATGCGCTCGCGGTCTTCTTCCGCCGCCGCCTGGCCGATCTGCGGCCGGGCGCCCGCCCCCAATCCCTTGGTGAGGGTGGCGCCGATTTGCAATTGCACCCTCGCCTTGCTGCGTTTCAATGCCTGCGCATCGGTATTGATGGTGATGAACTCGACGCCCTGCACCCCTTGCTCGATCATGTGATCGATGGCATTGCCGCCGCAGCCGCCCACCCCCACCACTTTGATCACCGCGCCTTGCGGTTGTGTATCCAACAGTTCGAAAGCCATCATTTTTCTCCTTGGGTTGATATCAATAAATAAATCAAAAACCGGTCCTGCCATGCCTGCTAAAAATTTCCCCTGAACCACGCCGCCATCTTTTCCAGCACCTCTTTGAACGACCCTGCTCCCACCCGCGCCACCTCATTGCGCTGCCGCCGTTCCAGCCCGTACAGCAGCAAACCCACGCCGGTCGCATAGCGTGGTGTCTTCACCACCGCGGACAAACCGCCGATATTGCGCGGCAAACCGAGGCGCACCGGCAGGTGAAATATTTCTTCACCCAGTTCAACCATGCCCTGCAACCCCGCACTGCCGCCGGTGATAACGATGCCGGAAGACAGCAGTTCTTCCATTCCGCTGCGCCGCAGTTCGGTCTGCACCAGCGAATACAGCTCTTCCACGCGCGGCTCGATCACTTCCGCCAGCGTCTGGCGCGACAACATGCGCGCGCTGCGCTCGCCCACGCCCGGCACCTCGATCGGCGCGTCGGTCGCCAGCTGGCGCAACGCGCAGCCATACTTGATCTTGATGTCTTCCGCATCGCGCGTCGGCGTGCGTAGCGCCATCGCGATATCGTTAGTGATCTGGTCGCCGGCAATCGGGATTACCGCCGTGTGGCGGATCGCGCCGTTGGTAAAGATCGCCACATCGGTGGTGCCGCCGCCGATGTCCACCAGGCACACGCCCAATTCCTTTTCATCGTCCGCCAGTACCGCTTTGCTCGACGCCAGCGGCTGCAGAATCATGTCGTTCACTTCCAGGCCGCAGCGGTGGATGCACTTCAGGATGTTCTGCACCGCCGACACCGCGCCGGTGACAATATGTATCTCCACTTCCAGGCGCAGGCCGCTCATACCCAGCGGCTTCTTGATCCCTTCCTGCCCGTCGATGCTGAACTCCTGCTCCAGGATATGCAGGATCTGCTGGTCGCCCGGCAGACTGATCGAGCTGGCGGTCTCGATCGCGCGCACCACATCGGTCTGTGCCACCTCCTTGTCCTTGATCTTGATCATGCCGTGCGCGTTAGAGCTGCGGATATGCCCGCCCGCGATACCGGTATAGACTTCGCGGATTTTGCAGTCGGCCATCAGCTCGGCTTCCTGCAGCGCCTGCTGGATGGCGCCGACGGTGGCATCGATGTTGACCACCATGCCCTTCTTCATGCCCGATGACTGGTGCATGCCGGCGCCAATCACCTCAAGCGTGCCCTCCGCCGTCACTTCGGCCACAATGCAGGCGATCTTGGAGGTGCCGATATCCAGCCCGACGATCAGATTTTTGCTTTCCTTGCTCATTTTCTTTCCCCCGCCTCAACCATTGGTCACGGCAAATCCATCGCGATAACGCAAATCAATCCGGTGTGCGCCCGGCATGGTCACCAGGCTGGACGGATACACGCGAACGAAACGCGCCAGCCTTTCAGCCATCGCCTCGCGCCCCAGCGCCAATTGCAGCCCGTCGTCCAGCTCGATCTGCCAGGCCAGGCGCGGCGACAGCACAATGCGCGTAACATGCCGCTGCAACGGCACCAGCAACCGGTTCATCTCGCTGTAAGTCTGCGCAACCAGCAGCGCGTTGTGCGCTTCACCCAGGAATACAGGCAGCCGCTCGTCCGTTTCCGCGTGGAACACCTCGCCATAGGTGTTTACCAGATCACCCTGATTCCACCGCGCCAGCGCAACCTGTTCTTCCAGCTCGACCTGCAACGCCCACGGAAACTTGCGCCGCACGCTGGCACTACGCACCCACGGCAATTGTTCCAGTGCCTGCCGCGTGCGCTGCAGATCGGTAGTGAAAAAGTTACCCTGCACCTGCACGACCACCGCACGCAATTGCTCTGCTGTGGTGTGCGTCGGCGCAGCCGCCAGCTCCGCCGCGCGCAGGGCGAAGACGGGCAGATGCACGGCGTAACTCAAGCCGCGCCCTAACAGCCATACCGCACTCAACCCGAACAGCAGGTTGGCCAGCGCGCGCAAGCGTGTCGCGTCACCCCACATGCACCGCCTCCAGTATCCGCAACACCAGTTGCTCGAAACTGATGCCCGCCTGCCGCGCCGCCATCGGCACCAGGCTGTGGTCGGTCATGCCGGGCGAGGTGTTTGCCTCCAGTACATACGCCTTGCCATCCTCCGCGCCGCGCAGGAAATCCACCCGCCCCCAACCCTCTCCACCGATCAGCGCGAATGCCTGCAACGCCAAGTGCTGCATCGCCGCTTCGTCTGCCGCGCTCAGGCCGCACGGGCACAGATAGCGCGTGGCATCGCTCAGATATTTCGCGTCGTAGTCATAGAACTCGTTGGCCGGTTCAATCTTGATCACCGGCAGCGCCTGCCCGCCGAGAATCGCCACCGTATATTCGCCGCCGCTGACGAAACTCTCCGCCAGCACCACCTTGTCGAGGCGGGCCGCTTCGGCATAGGCGGCCGGCAGCTCCGCCACCGTGCGCACCTTGCTAATGCCCACGCTGGAGCCCTCGTTGGCCGGCTTCACGAACAGCGGCAAATCGAGATGGTCGACCAGCGCAGACCAGTCGGTTGGCGCAGTCAGCGCCTCGTATTCCGGGATCGGCAACCCGGCGGCCTGCCAGATCATCTTGCTGCGCCATTTATCCATGGCGATGGCGGAGGCCAGCACGCCACTGCCGGTGTAGGGAATGCCCATCAGCTCCAGCGCGCCCTGCACCGTGCCGTCCTCGCCGTAGCGCCCGTGCAAGGCAATGAACACACGGTCGAATTTTTCTTCGCGCAGCACATGCAGATCGCGCTCGGCCGGATCGAAGGGATGCGCATCGAAGCCCGACTTTTGCAACGCCGCCAATACCGCCGCGCCGCTCTTCAGCGACACCTCGCGCTCGGCCGAACGGCCGCCCATCAGCACCGCGACCTGGCCGAAGGATTCAGGATTACGGATTCCGGATTCAGTATTCATGACTGGTATTCACCGACAATTTTCACTTCCGTGTGCAACTTGACCCCCGTCTGCCGCAGCACCGTTGCCTGCACTTCTTCGATCAAATCCTCGATGTCCGCAGCACTTGCGCCACCGATGTTGACGATGAAGTTGGCATGCTTCTCCGACACCTCGGCGCCGCCGATCCGCTTGCCTTTCAGCCCGCAACTTTCGATCAGCTTCGCCGCATGGCTGCCCGGCGGATTGCGAAATACCGAGCCGCAATTCGGCAGTTGCAAAGGCTGGCTCGCGCTGCGCTTCTCCATCAGCGCCTTGATCTGCTGCCGCGCGACCTCGGCATTGCCCTGCTCAAACTTCAACCAGGCGCCAACAAAAAATTCCTCACTGCACCTCCGACACGTTACTGGCGAAGCCAGCCGATTGCGGGAGGAGGTGCAAGGCAGTCGCTCCCGCACCAGAGGGCTCCGCCCCACCGTGTCGCGACTGCACCTCCGACACGTTACTGGCGAAGCCAGCCGATTGCGGGAGGAGGTGCAAGGCAGTCGCTCCCGCACCAGAGGGCTCCGCCCCACAGTGTCGCGACTGCCCTTGCGCAATGCCACATGGCGATAGCCGATTTCATATTCCTGCGGCG
>CAYTZF010000296.1:0-11255 GCA_964442265.1 uncultured Sideroxydans sp. | reverse complement strand
CCGGACATCGATGCCGAGCAGATCATCATGTGCGCGCGGCTGTGGCGCAAGCTGGGTCTGCGCGATGTGGCGCTGCAATTGAACACGCTGGGCGATGCGGCTTCGCGCCAGCGCCATCGTGAAAAATTGATCGCGTATTTCGAGCAACACAAGGATTTACTGGATGCCGATGCGCAGCGCCGCCTGTACAGCAATCCGCTGCGCATCCTAGATAGCAAGAATCCGGCGATGCAGGAACTGGTGGAAGGCGCGCCGAAGCTGATGAATGAACTGGAAGAAGAAGCCATTCAGCACTTCGAGGCGGTGCAGGCAATCCTGCACCGGCACGACATCGCGTTCGAAATCAATCCGCGCCTGGTGCGCGGGCTGGATTATTACAACCGCACGGTGTTCGAGTGGGTGACCACGCGCCTCGGGGCGCAGGGCACGATCTGCGCCGGCGGCCGCTTCGACGGGCTGATCGAACAGATCGGCGGGAAACCGGCCCCGGCCTGCGGTTTTGCCATGGGAATCGAACGTCTGCTGGCGCTGTTGCAGGAAGACGGCATGCAGTCTCCGCCCGCCGTGCCGGATGTGTATCTGGCGCATCAGGGCGAGGCGGCTGATGTCTTGGCGAGCACGGTGGCGGAAGCGCTGCGCGACGCGGGACTGAAAGTGGTGTTGCATTGCGGCGGCGGCAGTTTCAAGGCACAGATGAAGAAGGCGGACAGCAGTGGCGCGGCATGCGCGGTTATCATTGGCGACGATGAGGCGGCCACCAACGCGGCGATGCTCAAACCCTTGCGCGGAGGGGCGCAACAGCGCGTCGCGCTGGCCGATTTGGCGCAACAAATTGTTGGTTTGAAAAATTAAAGGAATTCAAAATGGCTGAACTGGATTTGCACGAACAGGAACAGGTTGATGCCTTCAAGGCATGGTGGAAAGAGAAGGGCAGCCGGGTGATCGGCGTTATCCTGCTGGGCACGCTGGCGTTTGCGGGCAACCAGTACTGGCGCAGCCACCAGAGCAGCCAAGCGGCGGCGGCAGCCAAACTGTACGGCGAAGTGCTGCAGCAGGGTGAAAGCGGCGATGCCAACCGGATTGGCGATGCGGCGGCGGCGTTGGCGGATAGCTATGGCGGCAGCGCTTACGCGCCGCGCGCGCAATTACTGGCGGCGCAGGCCAGTTTGCAGGCGCGCGATACGGCGCGGGCCAAGACCCAATTGCAGTGGGTGATCGAGCATGCCGATGAAAGCGCGCTGCAGGATACCGCGCGCCTGAAGCTGGCCGCCGTGCTGCTGGATGAAAAAGAGTATGACGCCGCATTGCAACAACTGGCGGCCAAACATCCGGCATCGTTCGACGGCCTGTATGCCGATCTCGAAGGCGATGTGCTGCGGGCGCAGGGAAAACCGGCGGAAGCGCGCGCGGCTTGGCAACAGGCGCTGGACAAATTGGGCGCGCAAAGCCCGTACCGTAATTTGATTCAACTGAAGCTGGACGGCCTGGGTCGCGCGGAATGAATTATCGCCATGTTCTGATTCTCGCCGGTCTGTTGCTGCTGACAGCCTGTGCCAGCAAAAAGCCCGCTGTAAAACCGGCGGAATTGCTCAAGTTCGAGCCGAGCGCGCGGATCGAAGTGCGCTGGCAGCGGGAGTTGGGCGATGCCGGTTTCAACGTGCTGACACCGGGGGTGACGCGCGAGGCGGTGTTTGCTGCCGACAAGCGTTATCTGTATCGCTTCGACCGCGACAGCGGCAAACAAATATGGAAAATCGAGCCCGGCTTCACCATTTCCGGCGGCGTCGGCGCGGGCGAGGGGCTGGTACTGGTCGGCAGCGACAAGGGTGAAGTGGCCGCGTTCGCGGTGGCGGACGGCCAGCTGCGCTGGCAGACAAAAGTGTCGAGCGAGGTCTTGAGCGCGCCGCAAATTTCCGGCGAAATCGTCGTGGCGCGCTCCGGCAACGGCAGGATCTCCGGGCTGAATGCGGCCAACGGCAAACGCTTGTGGCTGTACGAGCGCGCGACGCCGACGCTGATCGTGCGCAACCACGCCGGCGTGGTGATCCGCAACGGCATGGTCTATGCGGGTTTTGCCGCGGGCCGGGTGGCGGCGATCGGTCTCGGCAAGGGCGCGGTGATCTGGGAGGCGGCGGTTTCGCAACCGCGCGGCAACACCGAGCTGGAAAGGATTAGTGACATTACCAGCCTGACGGCGGTGGATGACACGCAAGCCTGTGCTGTGGCTTTTCAGGGGCGGCTGGTGTGTTTCGATGCGATCCAGGGCAATCCGCTTTGGACGCGCGACATTTCCAGCGACAAAGGGTCGACCCTGTTTGGCAAGTATTTATACCTGACCGACGCGGATGGCACTTTGTACGCGCTGGATCGCAGCAGCGGCGCCACGCTGTGGAAGAACGAACAACTGGCGCGGCGCGCGGTCACCGCGCCATATCTCTTTCCGGAACACCTGTTGGCCGGTGATTATGAGGGCTATCTGCATCTGCTCAACCGTCACGATGGCAGCATTGCCGCCCGCCTGGCAACCGATGGCAGCGAGATTCCCGCTGCGCCAGTATTGCTCGGGGACGGCGCGCTGGTGCAGACCCGCGATGGTCGCCTGATTTCGCTTGCGGTTAGTCGCTGATGCTGCCCACCCTTGTCCTTGTCGGTCGTCCCAACGTCGGCAAATCCACGTTGTTTAATCGCCTCACGCGCAGTCGCGATGCGCTGGTGGCGGACCAGCCCGGGCTGACGCGCGACCGCCATTACGGTCGCGGCCGCGTCGGCGAACGTCCTTTTCTGGTGGTTGACACCGGCGGTCTGGAGCCGGTGATCAAGGAAGGCATCCTGCACGAAATGGCGAAACAGACGCGGCAGGCGGTGGACGAGGCCGATCTGGTGCTGTTCATCGTCGATGGCCGCGACGGCCTGACCCCGCACGACCGCATCATCGCGACGCAATTGCGCAAGAGCGGGCGCCCGCTTCTGCTGCTGGTGAACAAGGCGGAAGGGATGCAACGGGCACGCGTGACCGCCGAATTCCACGAGCTGGGTCTGGGCGAACCGCTGCCCATTTCCTCCGCCCACGGCGAGAATGTGGCCGAGATGATCGAGTTGGCGCTGGACGAACTGCCAGCCGCCGAATTCGGCGAAGAGGAAAAATCCGACCAACCCGGGCTTGCCATCGTAGGCCGTCCGAACGTGGGTAAATCCACCCTGGTCAACGCCATTCTGGGCGAAGAGCGGGTCATCGCTTTTGACCAGCCTGGCACCACCCGCGATTCCATCTACATTGATTTTGAGCGGGCCGGCAAGCAATACACCATCATCGACACCGCCGGTGTGCGTCGCCGTGGCAAGATTGACGAGGCGGTGGAGAAGTTTTCGGTGGTGAAGACGCTGCAGGCGATCGAGGATGCCAATGTGGTGGTGCTGGTGGTCGATGCGCGCGACCAGATCACCGAACAGGATGCCCATCTGGCCGATTTTGCCCTGCAGGCAGGGCGCGCACTGGTGCTGGCGGTGAACAAGTGGGACGGATTGGACGCGTATCAGCGCGATACCGTCAAGCGCGACATCGAGCGCAAGCTGCATTTTCTCGGCTTCGCCAAACAGCATTTCATCTCCGCGCTGAAAGGCACCGGGGTGGATGCGCTGTTGAAATCGGTGAACCAGGCCTATGCCGCCGCGATGGCGAAACTGCCTACCCCGCAACTAACCCGCGTGCTGGAGGCGGCGGTGGAGAAACAGGCGCCGCCGCGCGGCGGCATCTTCCGCCCCAAGATGCGCTACGCCCACCAGGGCGGCAGCAATCCGCCGCTAATCATCGTGCACGGCAGCGCGCTGGACAAAGTCCCGGCCAGTTACCAGCGTTATCTGGAGAAGTGTTTTAGCGATGCCTTTAAATTACAGGGCACGCCGCTGCGCATTGAATTCAAATCCGGCAAGAACCCGTTTGCCGACAAAGCCCCAAGACCGCTCACCGAAAGCGAAGAGCGCTCCGCCCACCGCAAGCGCATCCGCGGTCGAAAACTGTACGGATAAAGTGGGAGCCGGCTTGCCGGCGATGATTCGCGGCGGACTTGGCTCCCAACGGGCATGGCATGCCCCCCCTTGTGATTATGAAACTCGCCATGCCCGTTTCCCCCTGTCCCACTTTTCCCCGCAAGCGGTGGGAAGGGGGAAAGAGAAAAGCGATTTTCACGCTAAAGCGGGTTTTTGACCCAACCGATTATTCGGCTTTACAGCTTGATATTGAGGCCGGTCAGGAACACCGTGTCGCTGTGTTTGACGCCGCTGCCGACGTCGCTGCTGTATTTGTTCTGTAGGCTTAATGACAAACCCACAGTGCCGTTCAGCTTGAATATCAGGCTGCTGTAGAACACGGTTCGAAACTCGGCAAAGTCCCCGGTGTTCGGGTAATAACTTAATTTCTGTTTAAGCAGGGTTTTATCGCCCAGCTTATGTTCGGATTCCTCGCTCAACAGCAATTCGTTCTGGCTCACGCTGGGGCCGCTGATGCGGCGGGAATTGCTGCGCGACAGACCGCCGAATATGTCGAATTTATCGGGTTCCTCCGTTAGCACGTGATAACCGAGACCGCCGCCGCCGTTACTGCGCAATTTCAGGTTGGCGAGGCGGTCGCGCTCAAATTCAAGCAGGCCGAAACTGAATACGCGACGGCTGAGATTGTGGTCGTAACGCCCGCTAATCTTGGATTTATCGGCGGTGATTTCGCCCTGGCTTTTGCCGTACAGCGCGGAGGCATAGAGGCTTATCTTGTTTTCTTCGGTGGTGCGCGCTTCATCCACGGCCAGGGCGTAGGTGGTGGCGTTGGTATTTCCCGCAGAGCGCGAAAAAGCGATGTCCGCGCTGCCTTGCCAAGTTCCAACAGCGGCAGCAAAAGAGGGGCTGGGCAGGAAGGCGGCGAGGAGAAAAAAGGGAAAGAAGAAGGAGGCAGTATGGCGTTCGAGCATTAGATTTCCGAGCTTGATTAAACAAAAAACGCGTATTTTAACCCGCGACCGCCGTTAGCCCAATTCCAAGGCTGAAAATTTGCGTTAAATTGCACCGGGCGGCAGTCGCCAAAGACTATCGCGCCGCATGGATTTCATTTACAGTGGCGGCGTTTCAACCACTTCACGGGACAACAAAATGACTACCAAGGGGCAACAACTACAAGACCCGTTCCTCAATACCCTGCGCAAGGAACACGTGCAGGTCGCGATCTATCTGGTCAATGGCATCAAGCTGCAGGGCCATATCGATTCCTTTGACCAGTATGTGGTGCTGCTGAAGAACACTGTCACCCAGATGGTGTACAAACACGCTATCTCGACCATCGTCCCCTCCCGCACGGTCTCGATCCCTGCCGATGCAGAGTGATGTCTGAAGCCACGGCTGTCGCCAATACGGCGCTATTGGTCAGCCTTGATTTTGGCGCGCCGGATTACGCGGAAAGTCTGGAAGAATTAAATCTGCTGGTGGAAAGCGCCGGCGTGCGGGTGATCGCCCTGATCGAGGGAAAACGCCAGCGTCCCGATCCGGCTTTGTTTGCCGGCAGCGGCAAGGTGGAGGAGATTGCGGAGCGGGTCGAGGAACTGGAAGCGCCGCTGGTCATTTTCAATCACGATCTTTCCCCCGCGCAGATGCGCAACCTCACCGCCAAAATCGGAACGCGGGTGATTGATCGCACCATGCTGATCCTGGATATTTTTGCCCTGCGCGCGCAGAGCCATGAAGGCAAAGTGCAAGTGGAACTGGCGCAGCTCAAATATCTTTCCACCCGTCTGGTCGGCATGAACATGGACATGGGGCAGCAGAAATTTGCCGTTGGCGCGCGCGGGCCGGGTGAGACGCAACTGGAACTGGACCGGCGCAAGCTCGACCGCCGCGTGCATCTGCTGAATGACCGGCTGAAACAGATCAAGCGCCAGCGCGCGCTGCAACGCCGCAGCCGCAGCCGTTCCGATGTGCTGTTGGTGTCCATCGTCGGGTATACCAACGCGGGCAAATCCACCCTGTTCAACCGGCTGACCCACGCCGGCACCTATGTTGCCAACCAGCTTTTCGCGACGCTGGATACCACCGTGCGCAAGCTGTTCCTGCCGGGCGACAGTCCGCGCCAGGTGGTGTTGTCGGACACCGTCGGCTTTATCCGCCATCTGCCGCACGGCCTGGTGGCGGCCTTTCGCAGCACACTGGAAGAAACCGCGCAGGCGGACCTGCTGCTGCATGTGGTGGATGTGAACAGTGCGGAACGCAACGACCAGGTGGCCGAGGTGAACAAGGTGCTGGCCGAGGTCGGCGCGCAGCTGATCCCGCAGATTTTGCTGTACAACAAGATCGATTTGCAGGGGATGGCGGCGGATGTCAGGCGCGACGAGTATGGTAATATCGCGGCTATTCAATTGAGTGCAAAAACCGGCGAAGGCATCAATCTGTTGCGCGATGCGCTGGCGGCGGTGCGCGATGCGCCGCCGTCAAAGAACGTGGCAGAAGAATGGCATCCATTAAACGAACACTAATGAAAAAGGCTTGAGATATGGGATTGAACGACCCGCAATGGGGCAAGAACAACAATGGCGGACCGCCCGATCTGGAAGAGGTGGTGCGCAACCTGAACCGCAAGATCGAGTCCATGTTTGGCCGTTCCGGCGGCGGTTCTGCCAACAAGCCAGGCGGCGGCACCGGTGGCGGTTTCAGGTTCAACCTCGGCCTGATCGTGCTGATCGCGGCTTTGGTCTGGCTGGCCAGCGGCTTCTACATCGTCGATGCGAGCCAGCGCGGCGTGGTGTTGCGTTTCGGCAAGCTGATCGAAACCACCGAGCCCGGCCCGCGCTGGCATCTGCCGTATCCGGTCGAGTCCGTGGAGGTCGTCAATATCAGCCAGGTGCGCACGGTTGAGGTCGGCTACCGCGAAAACGTGAAGAACAAGATGCTGAAAGAGTCGCTGATGCTGACCGATGACGAGAACATCATCGACATCCAGTTTGCGGTGCAGTATTTCCTCAAGGATCCGGGCGCTTACCTGTTCAACAACCGGGCACCGGACGAGAATGTGCGCCAGTCGGCGGAAACCGCGATCCGCGAAGTGGTCGGGCGCAGCAAGATGGACTTCGTGCTGTACGAGGGGCGCGAGCAGATCGCGGCGGAAACCACCCAGTTGATGCAGGACATCCTCGACCGTTACCAATCCGGCATCTTGGTCAGCAAGCTCACCATGCAGAATGCGCAGCCGCCGGAGCAGGTGCAGGCGGCGTTCGACGATGCGGTGAAGGCGGGACAGGACCGCGAGCGGCAGAAGAATGAAGGCCAGTCGTATGCCAACGACGTGATTCCCAAAGCCAAGGGCGCCGCCGCGCGCCTGATGGAAGAAGCG
Source organism: uncultured Sideroxydans sp. (assembly GCA_964442265.1). Taxonomy (GTDB): domain Bacteria; phylum Pseudomonadota; class Gammaproteobacteria; order Burkholderiales; family Gallionellaceae; genus Sideroxyarcus. The sequence continues at coordinate 3,892 of CAYTZF010000296.1, read as the reverse complement.
GCAGGTTACAAGCAGAGCGTGATCGCCAATGCGGAAGGGGATGCCAGCCGCTTCAAACAGATTCTGGCCGAATACAAAAAAGCGCCGCAGGTCACGCGCGAACGCATGTATCTCGACATGATGCAGCAGATCATGAGCAGCAGCAGCAAGGTGATGATCGACCAGAAAAACTCCAACGGCAGCCTGCTGTATCTGCCGTTGGATAAATTGATGCAACGCACCGAGGCCGGCAACGGTGCCGCAACCCCGGCACCGAGACCGCCGGAGCAAGCCGGTTTGCCGGCCAGCGAATTCGCGCCGGCGACGCGCGCGCGCGAACTGCTCCTCGGTCGTGAACGGGAGGCTCGTTAATGAACACGAAAATCAGAAATCTATTGGTGGGCGCGATCATCGCCCTGGTGCTGCTCAGCATGAGCACGTTCGTGGTCGATCAGCGCCAGGCGGCCATCGTGTTCCAACTGGGCGAGGTGGTGCGCGTGGAAACCACTCCCGGCCTGAAATTCAAGCTGCCGCTGGCGCAGAATGCGCGCTTCTTTGATTCGCGCATTCTGACTTTTGACACGCCCGATCCCGATCGCTTCATCACCGCCGAGAAGAAGAACGTGCTGGTCGATTCCTACGTCAAATGGCGCATTTTTGATGTCAAGCAGTACTACATCAGCGTCGGCGGAGACGAGGCGCGCGCGCAGACGCGGTTGATGCAGACGGTCAATTCCGCCCTGCGCGAAGAGTTTGGCAAGCTGACCATCCATGATGTAGTGTCGGGCAAGCGCGACGAGCTGATGCGCGTGGTGCAGGAGAAGACCGACGGCGACGCGCGCAAGATCGGGGTGGAAGTGCTGGACGTGCGCCTCAAGCGCGTCGATTTCCCGATCGAGATCAGCGATTCGGTGTATCGCCGCATGGAAGCGGAGCGCAAACGCGTGGCCAATGAATTGCGCGCCACCGGCAATGCGGAAAGCGAAAAGATTCGTGCCGATGCCGACCGCCAGCGCCAGGTGACCTTGTCGCAAGCCTACCGCGAGGCGCAGAAGATCAAGGGCGAGGGCGATGCGCGGGCGACTGCGCTGTATGCCGCCGCGTTTGGCCGCAACGCCGAATTCTTTTCCTTCTATCGCAGCCTGGAAGCCTACAAGCAGACGTTCAAGGACAAGGGCGACGTGATGGTGCTTGATCCCAGCTCCGCCTTCTTCAAGTATCTGAAGAGTTCCGGCAAGTCGGGCCAATAGCTGAAGATGTTGGACTTCTGGCTCGCGGCGCTGGGCTTGATGCTGGTGCTGGAAGGCTTGATGCCTTTTATTTTTCCCAAACCGTGGCGCGAGACCCTGCGCAATTTGGCGCAGTGGCACGACGGGCAGGTGCGATTCCTCGGCCTGTCGCTGATGCTGAGCGGATTGTTGCTGATTTACTGGATTAGACAATGAACCTTAAAACCTCTGTGGCGAGGGCAGCGGCATGAAGTGGTTGTTGCCGGAATACATCCGGGACATGCTCCCGGACGAGGCATGGCGCATCGAGCAGATGCGCCGCGATGTTTTGGAACTGCTGCGCAGTTCCGGCTATCAACTGGTGGCGCCGCCGCTGATCGAATACGCCGAATCGTTGCTGATTCGCGATAGCGTGGACATGGATTTGCGCACATTCAAGCTGGTGGACCAGTTGAGCGGCCGTACCCTGGCTTTGCGCGCCGACATCACGCCGCAGGTGGCGCGCATCGATGCGCATCTGCTCAATCGCCAGGGCATCGCGCGCCTGTGCTATGCCGGCAGCGTGGCGCATACCCAACCGGCCGGCGTGATGAGCACGCGCGAGCCGTTGCAGATCGGCGCCGAGTTGTACGGCCACGGCGGAATCGAAAGCGATCTGGAAATCCAGTGGCTGATGTTGCGAGCGCTATTCCTGCTGGGCATTCGCGATATCCATCTCGATCTGGGGCATGTCGATGTGTTCCATGCCGTGCTGGCGGAAGAGGAAGTTTCGGGCGAGCTGGAGCGGGCGCTGTTTATCGCCCTGCAACAAAAAGATGTGCCGACTTTGCAAGGGCTGGTGCGCACCCTGCCGGTGCCGGTGCAAAACGCCTTGCTCGCCTTGCCGCAATTGCACGGCGGTGTCGAAGTGGTCGCGCGGGCGCGCAGCGTTCTGCCGCAACAGCCGCGCATCACGGCGGCATTGGCGCAGCTGGAAATTGCCGCCCAACAACTGCAACCGCTGGCCGGCAGCATCGGCATTGATCTGGCCGAACTGCGCGGCTATCACTATCACAGTGGTATGGTGTTCGCCGTCTATCATCCGCGCAGCCACGATGCCATCGCCCTCGGCGGCCGTTATGACAACGTGGGCAAAACGTTCGGTCGCGCGCGTCCGGCCACCGGTTTCAGCATGGACTTGCGCCAGTTGTATCCCTTGCTGCCGCAACAGGCGCAAGTCCGCGCGATTCTGGCGCCATACCGCGCCGACCCCGCGCTGGAGGCGGCGATTGTCGCATTGCGCGAACAGGGAGAAATCGTGGTGGTCGATTTGCTGGGCAAAGCCGAATATCGCGCCGAGTTGAACTGCGACCGCGAGCTGGTGTTGCGCGACGGCAAGTGGCTCGTTGTCCAAATCAACAATTAAACTCTGCAAACAGGAATTAAGCATGTCCAAAAATGTGGTGGTGATCGGTACCCAGTGGGGCGATGAAGGCAAGGGCAAAGTGGTCGATTGGTTGACCGACCACGCGCAGGGGGTGGTGCGCTTTCAGGGCGGCCACAATGCCGGGCACACGCTGGTTATCGGCGGCCACAAGACCGTGCTGCACCTGATCCCCTCCGGCATCCTGCGCGAAAACGTCAAGTGCTACATCGGCAACGGCGTGGTGGTGTCGCCGCCGGCGCTGCTCAAGGAAATGGACATGCTGGAGGCGGCCGGTGTTAGCGTGTACGAACGGCTGCGCATCTCCGAAGCCTGTCCCTTGATTTTGCCCTACCACGAGGCGCTGGACCGCGCGCGCGAGGCGGCCAAGGGGGCGGGCAAGATCGGCACCACCGGGCGCGGCATCGGCCCGGCCTATGAAGACAAGGTGGCACGCCGCGCCATCCGCCTGCAGGACCTGTTCCATCGCAAACGTTTCGCCGCCAAGCTGGGTGAAGTGCTCGACTATCACAACTTCGTCCTGAAAAATTATTTCAAGGCCGAAACGGTCGATTTCAACCAGACCATGGACGCCGCGCTGGCACTGGCCGAACGCATCCAGCCCTTGGTGCTGGATGTGCCGCGCGCGCTGTATGAGGCAAACAAGGCCGGACAGAACCTGTTGTTCGAAGGCGCGCAAGGTACGCTGCTCGATATCGATCACGGTACCTATCCGTTCGTGACTTCGAGCAACTGCATTTCCGGTGCGGTCTGTGCCGGTGCCGGGATCGGCCCGCAGAGCCTGCATTACGTACTCGGCATCACCAAGGCCTACACCACGCGCGTCGGCTCGGGACCGTTTCCGACCGAGTTATACGATGCCGAATTGAAGCAGGACCCGATCGGCAAGATGCTCGCCGAAAAAGGGCATGAGTTCGGTTCCACCACCGGGCGCGCGCGCCGCTGCGGCTGGTTCGATGCGGCCGCACTGAAGCGCTCGATCCAGATCAACGGCGTGTCGGGCCTGTGCGTGACCAAGCTCGACGTGATGGACGGCATGGAAACCGTGCGCATCGGCGTGGGCTACAAGATCGGCGGCCAGATCAGCGACATCCTGCCGGTCGGCGCGGACTCGCTGGTCGGCTGCGAGCCGGTGTACGAGGATATGCCGGGCTGGAGCGGCAGCACGGTGGGCGTGAAGCGCTATGAAGAACTGCCGCAGGCGGCGCGCAACTACCTGCAACGCATCGCCGAGATCTGCGAAGTGCCGGTTGACATGGTC
>CAYTZF010000295.1:0-3383 GCA_964442265.1 uncultured Sideroxydans sp. | reverse complement strand
CAGGTCACTTTGCTGCCGAGCAAGCAGGATTTTCTGGTCGAGGGGCAGGCGACCCTGCTGGAAGCGGCACTGCGCGCCGGGGTTTCGCTCAACTACGGTTGCAGCGGCGGCAACTGCGGGTTGTGCAAGGGCAGGGTGGTGTCGGGGCAGGTGAAGAAGACGCGGCACCATGATTATCCGCTCACGGAAGCGGAAAAAGAGCAGGGTGTCGTACTCATGTGCAGCAATACCGCGGTCAGCGATGTCGTGATCGAGGCCGCTGTCACAGACGGGGTGCAGGACATCCCTTTCCAGCAGATCAGTGCCAGCCTGAAAGCCAAAGCAAGCTTGAATGACGAAGTGATGCTGTTGCACCTGCAGACCCCGCGCAGTCAGCGCCTGCGCTTCTTGGCCGGTCAGGGTGTGGTGCTGAAGGTGGGTGCGTCTTATACATCGGAGTTGCCCATTGCCAGTTGCCCGTGTGACGACCGCAACCTGCTGTTCCATGTGCATCGTCAGCCGGGAAATCTATTCTCGGATTACGTCTTCGACAAGCTGAAGAACAACGAAACGATAGAAGTCGAAGGACCGCAGGGCGAGTTCATTCTGCACGAACAGTCGGGGCGTCCCTTGTTCTTCTTCGCCTTTGATGGCGGATTTGCGCCGATCAAGAGCCTGATCGAGCACGCCATGTCACTGGAGGCGGAATCAATCCACCTGCACTGGATCGGCTCGACGCCGCAGCAGATCTACCTGCCGAATGTGGGCCGCGCCTGGGACGACGCGCTGGACTCCTTCGACTATGCCGAGCATGTCGCTGATTTTGATCTGCGCGTGATGAATGCGAGACGTGAAACACAACTGCATGAATATCTCGCCTTGGTCGGCAAGCGGCAGAATGAATTGATGCAGGGCGATATCTATCTGACCGGTCCTCATGCAGCCGTTCAGGCAGCCGAACGATTCTTTCTGGCGCTGGGCTTGCACGGTAGCCGGATTTTTACCGAAGCAGTGAAATAACCATAACCAGAGGAGAAACATGATGCGAATGATTCGAGTTGGGCTGTTGCTGTCGATGCTGTTCATCTCTGTTGGCGCGTATAGCGCCGAGGCGTTGCTCAAACCTTTCGTACTCGCCTCCAGGGGGGCCGGAACGGTGATTGATAAATCGGCCCAGGTCAAAACAGCCCTGACCGGCGCAGGCTTTGTCGTGGTCGGTGAATATGCGCCCTATCCGGGAGCCGATATCATCGTTGTCACCAGCGATGAGCTGAAGCAAAACGCCGCTGCCTCCGAATTTGGTGGTTATGGCGCGGTGCAGCGCGTGGCGCTGACCGAGGCGGGCGGCGAAGTGCAGGTGAGCTATACCAATCCGGTCTATATGTCGCACGTGTATCGCATGGCAGGCGACCTGTCCGGCGTTTCGGCGGCGCTGGAAAAAGCATTGGGACGAGTGGAGGAGTTCGGCGCCAAAGGGCTGACCGCGAAGCGGGCACGCAAGTATCACTACATGTTCGGCATGGAATACTTCACCGAGCCGAGCAAACTGGCCGAATACGCCAGTTATGAAGAAGCAGTGCAGGCAGTGGACAGCAAGCTCGCCCAAAACGACAACGGCGTATCCAAAGTCTATCGTGTCGATATTCCGGGCAAGCCGGAAAGCGTGTTCGGCGTGGCGATGAAGGGTGAAGGGAAAGCCGGAAAGTACAGGGATGACCAGTTCATCATGTCAGAGATCGATTTCCACGACGTAAGATCTACCGCGCATCTGCCCTACGAGGTGCTGGTCTCCGGCAACAAGGTCTATGCGCTGTATGCGCGTTTCCGCATCGCCATCAATTTTCCGGACCTCAGTATGATGGGGAAGCACAGCTTCATGAACATCATGAAGACACCGGATGCGATCCGCGATGCCTTGAAAAAGACGGTACAAAAATAGGCGACACGGATATGGCTATGGAATTGATTGAGGCTGTAAAAAAGGGCGACGCCGATACCATCCGGCGTTTGTTGTCTGCCGGTGCCGATGCCGGCGTGACCGATGCCGAAGGCGCAACGGCATTGATGCACGCGGCATATCGCGGCGATCTCGGCATGGTTTCGCTGTTGCTGGGGGCAGGTGCGGAGGTCAACGCAGCCGACCCGGCGGGGTGGACTGCGCTGATGAAGTCCTGCTACAACAGCGAACTCAAGCACGGGTTCGCCGACGTGGCCAAAGCACTGATCGATGCGGGTGCCAACGTCGAGGCGCCCATCGGCTACGGCGTGCGACCGCTGATGCTGGCCGCTGGCTATGGCGAGACCGCCGTGGTCGAGGCGTTGTTGCAGGCGGGTGCGGATGTGCTGGCAAAGAATGAAGGCGGCTACACCGCGCTGATGATGGTCAAACAGAAGTTTTATGTCGATGTCATCAATCTGTTGCATGAGGCCGAACAGTTGGCCGGATTGGGGGAGAACAGCTGTGAAAGCAAAAATGCACCCGGCAGCAATGTCATCACCTTCATGAAACGTCCCCAGTCCTGAATGTTGAAAAATTAAAGCGAGCCATGCCTTACTATATTTATCGAGTCACCGAACGTCCCATCCGCCAACTGGAGAAGCTGGAGCAGCACGAGACCTACAAGGAAGCCTCCGCGCGTGCCAAACAACTGCGCAAGGACGAAGTGTGGGGCACGAACGGTCTCATCAAAATGATCCATGCCGAGAGCGAGCTGAATGCCGAGGATTTGCTGAATCAAGTGCGCGACCCGGTGCCGGAGGGTGACGACTAGTCTGCCAATGGACGAGACGAACTTCCGGCTTCGATTACAGGCATTGCAGCCTAGCCTTTGTCCTTTTCAGCAGGCGATCCTGAGCACCTGCGTTGCATGCGCCAGATCCGATCGGGTGCTAATTGCCGAACGTGAAGTGGCACTTTGCAATCACCCGGACAGTCACTTGCGCTGCATAGAGATGCACAAACTACTACACCATAATTTCAATTTTGCCTTGGCCATTACCACTGAAAACCATCCGCTTCCACATGCACATGAAATGCGCATCCAGTGCGGCGGATTGCGCGGCTTGTCGGTATTGTTCAGCAATGATCCCGGGGTGGGGGATGTTGACGCGCTGTTTCAGCTGATTCAGGAACGTGTGCCTGATTTCACCCGGATCGATTTTTCTACTGTGGTGCGTTTAGCGCGAGAGCATTATCAGAGCAGGCGCCATTCCCTTGATCATTAAATCTGCGCGATCTGTCTTGTTATTGATATTTTACATAATATACATTATGCGACAAACCGCACCAGCTCATCGGGATGGGTTGGTGGCATGGTTTCGCGTTTGACGCAAGACCGATTAGGCGTCAAACCCTGCCTGCTGCGCCTACCTCAATCGACTCCAACGACCCCCTTGGCCACGCC
>CAYTZF010000294.1:0-8436 GCA_964442265.1 uncultured Sideroxydans sp. | reverse complement strand
ATCGTTTATCACTACAAAACCTTTTTTGCCACAGAGAACACAGAGGCCACAGAGAACGCGGAGCATGTAACAAATTTTTCTGTGTGCTCTGTGTTCTCTGTCTAAAGGGTTTTACTTCTTGTCTTTGACTTCGGTGAACTCCGCATCCACCACGTCGGCCTCGTCAGCCTTGGCTTCGGGTTGTGCGCCACCTTGAGCAGCTTGTGCCTTGGCTTGTTCGGCGGCGTACATCTTCTCGCCCAGTTTTTGCGCCGCAGTGGCCAGTGCTTCGGTCTTGGCTTCGATGGCGGTTTTGTCGTCGCCTTTCACCACTTCTTCAGCTTCCTTCACCGCAGCTTCGATAGCGGACTTTTCTTCAGCGGACAGTTGTTCGCCATATTCTTTCAGCGACTTGTTGGTGGAGTGGATCAGCGCGTCCAACTGGTTGCGCGCGGTTACCAGTTCCATTGTCTTCTTATCCTCGTCGGCATGTGCCTCGGCATCGGCCACCATGCGTTGAATTTCTTCTTCGCTCAAGCCGGAACTGGCCTTGATGGTGATATTGGCTTCCTTGCTGGTGGCCTTGTCCTTGGCGCTCACATGCAGGATGCCGTTCGCGTCGATGTTGAACGTCACTTCGATCTGCGGCATGCCGCGCGGGGCGGGCGGGATGTCGGACAGGTTGAACTGGCCCAGGCTCTTGTTGCCGGAAGCCATTTCGCGCTCGCCCTGCAGCACGTGGATGGTCACCGCCGACTGGTTGTCGTCAGCCGTGGAGAACACTTGCGACGCCTTGGTGGGGATGGTGGTGTTCTTCTTGATCAGTTTGGTCATCACGCCACCCATGGTTTCGATACCCAAAGACAGAGGAGTCACGTCCAGTAGCAGCACGTCCTTAACTTCGCCCTGCAGCACGCCGCCCTGGATCGCCGCGCCTACTGCCACGGCTTCGTCCGGGTTCACGTCCTTGCGCGGTTCCTTGCCGAAGAACTCCTTCACCTTCTCCTGCACCTTGGGCATACGGGTTTGCCCGCCGACCAGGATTACATCGGTGATCTCGGCATTGGAAACCCCCGCGTCCTTCATGGCGATCTTGCACGGCTCGATGGTGCGCGCGATCAAATCCTCCACCAGGCTTTCCAGCTTGGCGCGGGTGATCTTCACGGCCAGGTGTTTCGGGCCGCTGGCATCGGCGGTGATGTAGGGCAGATTGACTTCGGTCTGCTGCGCGGACGACAGCTCGATCTTGGCTTTTTCCGCCGCGTCTTTCAGGCGCTGCAGGGCCAGCATGTCCTTCTTCAGGTCGATGCCGCTTTCCTTCTTGAATTCTTCCACCAGATACTCGATCACGCGCATGTCAAAGTCTTCGCCGCCGAGGAAGGTATCGCCGTTGGTGGACAGCACTTCGAACTGGTGCTCGCCGTCGATTTCGGCGATCTCGATAATGGAGATGTCGAACGTTCCGCCGCCCAGGTCATACACCGCGATCTTGCGGTCGCCTTCCTGCTTGTCCATGCCGAACGCCAGCGCCGCCGCGGTCGGCTCGTTGATGATGCGCTTCACGTCCAGGCCGGCGATGCGGCCCGCGTCCTTGGTGGCCTGGCGCTGGCTGTCGTTGAAGTAGGCGGGAACGGTGATGACCGCTTCGGTGACCGGTTCGCCCAGATAATCTTCGGCGGTCTTTTTCATCTTCATCAGCACTTCGGCGGAAATTTCGGGCGCGGAGATATCCTTGCCGCGCACTTTGACCCAGGCATCGCCGTTTTTCGCCTTGACGATTTCGTAAGGCACCATGGCGATATCTTTTTGCACCATCGGCTCCTCGAAGCGGCGGCCGATCAGGCGCTTCACGCCGTACAGGGTGTTTTGGGGGTTGGTTACGGCCTGGCGCTTGGCGGGTGCGCCCACCAGCACTTCACCGTCCTCCATGTAGGCGATGATGGACGGCGTGGTGCGTGCGCCCTCGGCGTTCTCGACCACCTTGGTCTTGCCGTTTTCCATGATGGCCACGCAGGAGTTCGTCGTGCCCAGGTCGATACCAATAATTTTTCCCATGATGCTTTCCTTTCAGTTGAATTCGTAAAAATTGGACATTTACATTGCCTCGCCGCCCAACATCAGGGCGACTATCGAATATTTCAAGAGGCTGATTCCTTTGCTTTTGCGACCATCACCAACGCCGGGCGCAACACGCGGTCGTTCAGCGTATAGCCTTTTTGCATCACGCTGACCACAGTGTTGGCTTCCTGCTCGCTTTCCACCACGCCGATGGCCTGGTGTTTGTGCGGATCGAGCTTTTCGCCGACCGGGTTCACTTCCTTGATGTTGAACTTATCGAACACGCTGGAAAGCTGCTTCAACGTCAGTTCCATGCCGCTCTTGAAGCTTTCGACGTTCTCCGTCTGCACTGCCAATCCGGCTTGCAGGCTGTCCATCACCGCCAGCATCTCGCCGGAGAAGCGCTCCACCGCGAATTTCTGTGCCTTGCTGACATCCTCGGCGGCGCGGCGGCGAATGTTCTCGCCTTCGGCCTTGGCATACATCCAGGCGTCATAGTGTTCCTGCGCCTTGCGTTCGGCTTCCTGCAACATCTCTTCGATGCCTGGAACCTTGTCGGCGGTCGAATTGGTCTCGTTTTCCGGCGCGGCCTCAACTGTCTGTTGCCCGATCTTTTGTGTATTTTCCTGCTGTTCCATGAGTCTCTCCATTTATGACTTGACGGATTGTGGGGGCTGAATCCCGTGTTTCAAGAGCCGGGACAAAAATAATCCGACCGATGGTTCTGTGGCGTTGCTGGCAGCGGTGGAATACCGCTGGTAGCATGTCGCCCTCCAACAAAATCATGGTCTGCAAATTTCTATGGCTGCACTGGGTTATTCCGCGCCGGGTTCTGTCTGGCCAGAACGCGTGATTGTGGTCTGTATTGTTGCGCTGCTGCATCTGGTGCTGTTCGCAGTCTGGCTCATGCAGCCGCGCCCGCCACAGATCGCGGTGAGGGAGATATCCATCTCTTTCGCCAATCTGCAAAGGCCGCAGACTGAAGTAGAATCGCAACCTGTAATCAAGCCGGAATCCAATCCCGCCCCCCGCGCGCGCGCGAACAAGCCGGAAGCGCCGGTCGCCGCCAAGCCGCAAGTGCGGGAAGAATCAATCCCGGCCGCACCGGCCATTGAAACCCCAACCTCTCCCATCCAACTGGATGCCGAACCCGATTATCGTGCCGACTATTTGAATAACCCGCGCCCCCCTTATCCCATGATGGCGCGACGCATGGGCTATCAGGGTAAAGTGATTCTGAACGTTGAAGTACTGGCGGACGGCAAAGTGGGGGAAGTGAGGCTTGAACAAGGCTGTGGCTACAGGATTCTGGACGAGGCTGCACTGCAAACTGTCAAGACATGGCGTTTTTCCCCCGCGCGTCGCCTCGGTCGGCCGGTCACCCGGTGGTTCCTGGTTCCAATCAAATTTTCTTTGAAGGATTAAGCACTATGCCCCCATTCTTTCCAGTCAACTCGCCGATTGTCGTGGCGACGCTGTTGTTGCTGATCCTTCTGTCGATGGTGACCTGGTCGATTGCGCTATTCAAACTATGGAAGCAATGGCAAGCACGGCGCGATGATCGCGCCTTCAACGACACTTTTTGGGCGGTGCGTGAATGGCATGATGCGGGCAAAGTAGCCGGCACCAGCAAGGGCGATATTGCGCGCCTCGCCCAGGCGGGCTTTACCGAACTCGAAACTCTCAGCGGCACACAACAGGATTTAAAGCATTCCGGCGCGCCACAGGATGTGCTTGAGCGCATGCTGCGTCAGCAGTTGCAGAACATCCAGCGCTATCACGAACGCGGCCTGGCAGAGCTGGCGACCATCGGCTCCACCGCGCCATTCGTGGGGTTGTTCGGCACTGTATGGGGCATTATGCATGCGCTACAGGAGATAGGCAGCAGCGGCACGGCCTCGCTGGACGTGGTGGCCGGTCCGATTGGCGAGGCGCTGATTGCCACCGCCATCGGCATCGCCACCGCGCTGCCCGCGGTGCTCGCCTATAACTTCTTCCTGCGCCGTTTAAGGGTGCATCTGACCGACCTGGAGAATTTTGCCCACGACTTCCTGCGCCTGGCGCAGAAGCACGATTTTAAGTTGTAAGGAGGAAATATGGCATTCGGCAATGTCCCCGAGGAAGGCGACAGCATGATGAGCGAGATCAACGTCACGCCGTTGGTGGACGTGATGCTGGTGTTGCTGGTCGTGTTTATTATCACCGCGCCATTGCTGGCGCCGCAGTCCCTCAAGATCAAACTGCCCAAGACCGAAGCCGTGGCGCATGACAACACGCTAAAAAAATTCAGTTTGGCCATCAACGCCAAAGGAAAGGTTTTTTATGAATCGTTACCTCTGAACGAAGACGCACTTGCACAGATGCTCGGGGCGCATGCTGCCGATCCAAGTTTCGAATTGCAGATTCAAGCAGACGCGGCGGTGCCTTATGGCAGGGTGGCGCAAATCATGGCAATCGCTCAAAAATCAGGGATAGCCAGGCTATCTTTCCTTACCGTGACAGCAAAATGACATTTAGGCCACCTCTAAAAATCTATTTTGCTGGCGAATCGCTGCGTTGCGCGGTGCTCGCCTCCTCGCCTGTCTACTTGATATGTCTCGTCGTCTGCGCTCCGTGCGCCTTGCGCTTCATCCCGCAAAAGTGAATGTTTAGAGGTGCCCTTTATACAAATATTTTCAGCCCTGAAAACAATAAGATGGGAGTGAAAAGTTAATGTTGAAAGTGCTGTTCGTCTGCATGGGCAACATATGCAGATCACCCACCGCCGAGGCGGTGTTTCGCCACTATGTGGAAAATGCCGGACTATCGGAAAACATACATATCGATTCGGCGGGAACGCACGATTATCACATCGGTGACCCGCCGGACGCACGCACAAGACATGCGGCACAGCAGCGCGGCTATAACATGGATGGATTGCGCGGGCGTCAGGTAAGCGCGGAGGATTTCAACCGGTTTGACTATGTGCTGGCGATGGACAAGGCGAATCTCGTCATCCTGCAACGTCTCGCGCAAACGGTCGGTGGCAATCCCCAACTGTTTCTCGAATACGCCCGCCGCCACGCCGAACGCGAAGTGCCGGATCCTTACTACGGCGGCGCCGACGGCTTCGAGCGGGTGCTTGATTTGATTGAGGATGCGGCGGAGGGGTTGCTGGAACACCTGCGGCAACGTCATCTGCGGGAGTAAATCCAAAAACTTTTCGGATCAACAGCGCAAATATGGCAGCCGAAAAAAACGCGCGGCATGCCGCGCGTTTCTTGTCAGTGCCCCCGAACTTATTTGGACGGGCGGGTCTCCACCATTTGCAGCGGCTCGCTGTTTTCCATGGTGTAGATTTCGCGCGGACGCTGGCGACGGCGCGGCGCACGGTCGCGTCGTTCCGGCGCTACCGCCACACTGGCAACCTTGTTTGGATCGGTTTCGATCAAAGTCAGGCCACTGGCGTTCAGGTCTGCGCTGATTGGCGCGGCAGCGAGGGCGGTCGCCACCGGAGCCCGGACTGGCGCTGCGACCGGTTTCTGTATCGGGTAGCACACCACTTCGGTCGGGGTGAGCGGGCGCGCCATGCCGACCGGATAGGCAACGTATTCCGAAGGCTGGAGGCGGGCAGGGGCGGTGTTGCGGGCAACATTGGCTTCCTGCGTCGGGCTGACCGGGTTCTCTCCGTTGTCGTTTTCCGGCGGCAGCTCGCGCCGCCCGCGTTCGCGCCGGCCGCCGCGCCGGCCGCGTTTGCGTCCTTCGCGCGAAGGTGCTCCGTCGGCTTGCTGTTCCGCTATTGTGGCAGTGGCGGTTTCCAGCACCGGTTTGGTTCCAATGTTTTCCTGACGCGGGGCTCGCGGTTGCTGGCGCTCCTTGCGGTTTTGCGGTTTGCCTTGGTCGACCATCTCCGTTGTTGCAGTTTGGTGCTGGTTGTCGCCGCGTTCGCGGCGGGGTTTGTTGCCGTTTCCGGCGCGCTCGCGCCGCTGACGGGTGCCACCCTCGTTGCGCTCACCGCGTTCGCGCCGCTGCGGGTTGCGCCCGCCGCGTGACGGACTGGCAATTTTTGCCGGTTCGCTTTCACCGCCAAGGGACTTGAGCCAGCCGACCAGCGTTGCCAGCAGGGAAGTTTTCTTTTCTGTTTTTCCCCCATGCTTGGGCGCGGGCTGGGCCGGCGTCACGTTGCGCACGGCGGCCTGCGGGCGTTGGGCCACCTTGGTTTCCGCCGCAGTTTCCGGTGCCGCGGTTTCCGGCGTGGTGACCAGTTTGTAGCTGGCTTGCAAATGCTCGGCCGTGATGTCATCCATGCGCAGACGGGTCACGCTGTAATGCGGCGTTTCCATGTGCGGATTGGGGATCAGGATGACCCTGACCTTCAGGCGATTCTCAATGCGGGAGATGTCGGCGCGTTTTTCGTTGAGCAGGAAAGTGGCAACATCGACCGGCACTTGCACATGGATGGCGGCGCTACTTTCCTTCATCGCCTCTTCCTGGATCAGACGCAGGATATTCAAAGCGGAAGATTCGGTGCCGCGGATATGGCCGATGCCGTTGCAGCGCGGGCAGGTGGTGTGGTTGCCTTCTTCCAGACTGGGGGCCAGACGTTGCCGCGATAGTTCGAGCAGGCCGAAACGCGAAATCTTTGCGGTCTGGATGCGGGCGCGGTCGAAATGCATGGCATCGCGCAGGCGGTCTTCCACCGCGCGCTGGTTCTTGCCGGATTCCATGTCGATGAAGTCGATAACGACCAAACCACCCAAGTCGCGCAGGCGCATCTGACGGGCAATCTCGTCGGCCGCCTCCAGATTGGTGTTGAGCGCGGTGGCTTCGATATCGCCGCCGCGCGTGGCGCGCGCGGAGTTGATGTCGATGCTGGTCAGCGCCTCGGTGTGGTCGATCACGATAGCGCCGCCGGAAGGCAGGTTGACCTGGCGCGCGTGCGCGGATTCGATCTGGTGTTCGATCTGGAAGCGCGAGAACAGAGGCACATCGTCCTGGTAGCGCTTGATGCGATCAACGTGATCCGGCATCACCGTGCCCATGAATGCCTGTGCCTGTTCAAAGATGTCATCCGTGTCGATCAGGATTTCGCCGATATCCGGGTTGAAATAATCGCGGATGGCTCGCACCACCAGACTGCTTTCCAGATAGATCAGCGAAGGGGCTTTTTCGGATTTGGCCGCGCCCTCGATGGCATCCCACAGTTGCTTGAGGTAATCCAGATCCCATTGCAATTCTTCCGCATTGCGGCCGATACCGGCGGTGCGGGCGATGATGCTCATGCCTTTCGGCACTTCCAGTTGCCCCAGCACATCGCGCAACTCGTTGCGGTCTTCGCCCTCGATGCGGCGCGACACGCCGCCGCCGTTCGGGTTGTTCGGCATCAACACGATGTAGCGTCCGGCCAGGCTGATGTAGGTGGTCAGTGCCGCGCCCTTGTTGCCGCGCTCGTCTTTTTCCACCTGCACCAGCAGTTCCTGGCCTTCTTTCAAGGCTTCCTTGATGCTGGGTCGGTTGCCGGCGCCGGACTGGTAATACTGCGGGGAGACTTCTTTAAAGGGGAGGAAGCCGTGGCGGGTGCCGCCGTACTCGACGAAACAGGCTTCAAGACTGGGTTCGATGCGGGTGATAACGGCTTTGTAAATATTGCTTTTGCGTTGTTCCTTGCCGGCGGTTTCGATGTCGAGGTCAACGAGTTTCTGACCATCAACAATCGCGACGCGGAGTTCTTCCGGCTGCGTCGCATTGAATAACATGCGTTTCATTTTTTTCTCCCGCGCTCTGACACGGGCAGGGCAAAGCTACGCGCCGTTTAGCGCGCGAGAATTCGGATGTTCGGTTGTTGCTGAATAAGGTCCAAGTTCTTGTTCTCGTTGTTAGCTTGTCTGACTCGGTGTGCCGCCGATTGGTTGAGGGCAACACACTAAAATTTATCTGCTGGTGCTTAGAGCGCGCAAATCATTTACCATCACTGCTTGTCTCCGGTGAGTGAGATAACCGGGCGGGGCTGCTTTGTCGGCGGCTTGATTGCCTGCCTTGGGTTGGACGGGGAAAAATAGACATCCCGTTTCGACAAAGGCGCACACGCGAGGCGCGAGTATATTCAAAATGAACAGTTTGAGCAAAGAATCCGTCACTTGGGTCGAAATTGACGAAGGTGGCGAAGGGCAACGCATCGACAATTTCCTGTTCCGGCACCTGAAAGGCGTGCCCAAGAGCCATATCTACCGCATCCTGCGCGGGGAAGTGCGGGTCAACAAGAAGCGCATCGACCAGACCTATCGCCTGCAATTTGGCGATATCCTGCGCATTCCGCCGATCCGGGTGGCGGAAAAACCGGACACTTCATTCATTCCCGCCTGTGAATTTCCGGTTTTATTCGAGGACGAGGCGCTGCTTGCCATCGACAAACCCGCCGGG
>CAYTZF010000293.1:0-2133 GCA_964442265.1 uncultured Sideroxydans sp. | reverse complement strand
GTGGGGGAAGTGCTCGATGTGGCGGTGGATATCCGCCGCAGTTCGCCCACCTTCGGCCAGGTCGAGACGGTCATCCTGAGTGCGGAAAACAAGCGCATGTTGTGGATCCCGCCGGGTTTCGCGCACGGCTTCGTGGTGTTGAGCGAGAGCGCCGAATTCCTGTACAAAACGACGGACTACTGGGCGCCGCAACATGAGCGCTGCATCCTGTGGAACGATCCTCAGCTTGCCATCGACTGGCAATTGAACGGCGCGAAGCCGTTGCTTTCCGGCAAGGATCAGGGCGGGAAATTGCTGAAAGATGCCGAGGTCTTTGCGTGAGCAGCATCCTGCTCACCGGGGTCAACGGCCAACTCGGCCGGGAATTGCAGCGCGCGCTGGCACCGCTCGGCAACGTCGTCGCACTGAACCGCGCACAACTCGATTTAAGCCAGCCGGAAATGATCCGCCGGGTCGTGCGCGAATATCGCCCCGCCATCATTGTCAATCCGGCCGCTTATACCGCAGTGGACAAGGCCGAAGCTGAACCCGATCTGGCGCATGCGATCAATGCCATCGCACCCGGCGTGCTGGCGGATGAAGCGAAAAAGGTCGGCGCGCTGCTGGTGCATTACTCCACCGACTATGTGTTTGACGGCCGCAAGGAGGAAGCATACGACGAGGAGGATCGCCCCAATCCGCGGAGCGTGTATGGCCGAACCAAACTCGCCGGTGAGGAAGCCGTGCGCGCCTCGGGCTGCGCGCACGTCATTCTGCGCACCAGTTGGGTATATGGCGTGCATGGCGGTAATTTCGTGAAGACGGTGTTGCGGCTGGCGAAAGAGCGCAGCGAGTTGTGCATCGTTGCCGACCAGTTCGGCGCGCCGACCTGGGCGCGGCGGCTGGCGCTGTGCAGCGCGGAAATTCTGCGCCAATGCCGCGCAAATCCGGATGATGCAAGCCGCCACGGTTTGTTCCACCTGACCGCGGCCGGGCGCACCAGCTGGCATGACTATGCGGAAGAGATCGTGCGCCTGGCGCGCCAATACGATCCCCTGCTGCGCGACAAGCCGCTGGCCATCGAAGCCATCCCGACCAGCGCCTATCCCCTGCCCGCGCCGCGTCCGGCCAACTCGGTGCTGGCAACCGACAAAGTCAGGAAGGCTTTCGGATTGGAGCTGCCGCCATGGCGGGATGACCTGGCTGCCTGTGTGCGTGAGCTATTTCAGGCCGAATAGTGAAACCGGCAGGCAATTACCACCAGTTCTTCATCGGTAGCACGATAGACCAGGCGGTTGACTGCATCGATCCGGCGCGACCAGTATCCGGACAAATCCCCGCGTAACGGCTCCGGCTTGCCCACCCCGGCGAAAGGATCGCGCACTGCGGCGTCGATCAGCAGATTGATGCGTTTGAGCGTCTTGCGCTCCTGTTCCTGCCAATACAGATAGCTTTCCCACGCATCCGGCACGAATCGGATGGCACGCATCATTAATTGAGGATCAGGTTTCGACGCTGTGACAATCCGGCTTTATCCTGCGCAATGGCTCTAGCCAGCGCAGCCGCATTTGCCGGGTTGCCGGTCAGGTGCAGGGTTTCCATGATGCTGTTGTAGTTGTCCAGCGACATGACCACCGCGTCACCTTCGGCATCGCGTCGGCTGATGATGGTCACCTCTGCATCATTGACCACACCATCGAGAACAGACTTGAGCGCATTACGCGCATGGGAATAGGTAACAACTTTCAATTTAGCCTCACTTGTACATAAAGTTGCACAAGTTTAACGCCGGCTCGTTTTTAGTGCAAGGCCCGGTTGACCTGTTCCAGATCGGCCTCGGCCAGCGTGCCGGCCGCCGACTTCAAGCGCAACTGGCTAAGCAGGTAGTTGTACTGCGCCTGATACAGGTCGCGCTGGGTGGCGTACAACTGCTGCTGCGCGTTGAGCACGTCGAGGTTGGTGCGCACGCCGACCTCCTGCCCCAGCTTGCTCGCTTCGAGCAGACTCTCGCTGGACTTCAGCGCCTGCTGCAGTGCCTGCACCTGGGCGATGCCGGTGGCGATACCGAGGAACGCCTGGCGCATCTGCAGCTCGGCATTGCGCCGCGCATTTTCCAGGTCATGCCTGGCTTTTTCCCGGTTGGCATCCGCTTCG
>CAYTZF010000292.1:0-6311 GCA_964442265.1 uncultured Sideroxydans sp. | reverse complement strand
ATCTTTTCCGCCAGGAACTCCCCCATGAACAGGCGGGCGGCATAGACCGAAATGCCATCCATGACTGAATCGGGGCGGGCGAAATAGACATACTCAAAGATGCAGGGATGGAGCCGGGGATGTTCCGCGCATTGCTGGCTGTGGAAGTTGCCGTCCAGATCGATGAACACCGCTTCGCCCGGCGCGATGTCGCGCAGGAATTTGAAGCCCAGCGTATCCAGCGCCACCGATTCGGAGGCGACCAGATACTCGACCCCCTCGTCGGTCTGATTGGCACCGACCACCAGCGGCCGGATGCCATGCGGGTCGCGGAAGGCGAGCAGACCGTAGCCCGCAATCATCGCCACCACCGCGTAAGCGCCCTGACAACGGCGGTGCACGCCGGAGACGGCGGCGAATATCTTCTGTGGATCAAGTTTGAATCCGGTGGCTTTTTCCTGCAACTCGTGTGCCAGCACGTTCAGCAGCACTTCGGAATCGGAGCCGGTGTTGATGTGGCGCAGATTCTGCTGGTACATGGCGCGGCGCAGTTCATCGGTGTTGGTGAGATTGCCGTTGTGCCCGAGCACGATGCCGAACGGCGAGTTGACGTAGAACGGCTGCGCCTCGTTGTGATCCACCGCCGAGCCGGCCGTCGGATAGCGCACATGGGCGATACCGGCGTTACCCTTGAGCGCGCGCATGTTGCGCGTGCGGAATACATCGCGCACCAGGCCATTCCCCTTGTGCAAATGGAAGGTTCTGCCCTCCAGCGTGGCGATGCCCGCCGCGTCCTGCCCGCGATGCTGCAACACCTGCAACCCGTCATACAGCAACTGGTTGACCGGTGTGTTCGCAACCACTCCTAAAATCCCGCACATCGTCTTTCCCGCTTTATGATAAATTTGGTCGGATTACTTTGGCACGATATCTGTCGGCACATATTCTTTTGCATACTGCGCCGCCTGTTGCAAGGGTTTGCTGCTCCAGGCGTTCTTCCACCAGGATTGCTGCGGCAGACCGGTCAGACCGCCCAGCCACACCAGCGCCAACACCACCAGTATCCCGCGCGCAACACCAAACATTGCGCCAAATTTGCCGTCCAGCGCGGCCAGACCGGCAAACTTGGCCAGTTTTGACAGGAACCAAGCGAAAATCGCCGCCACAATCAGGGTCGCAATAAACATGGCGGCAAAGGCGGTTGCCGAGCGCAGGCCCGGATCCGCAATTGCCGACGGAATGTAGGGCAGCAGTTGCGCCGATGAAGTGCGAGCCACGATATACGCCGCCACCCAGCCAAGCAGTGAAAACAACTCATACATGAACCCGCGCCACCAGCCAAGCAGAGCCGACAGGGCAATAATCACCAGCACCGCAATATCAAAAATCGACATACGCGCTTATTCCGGGCTGAGCACATTCGGATGCAAGCCGATTGCTTCCAGCTTGCGACGTATCTTTTCAGCCGCTCCCTTGTCCGGATAATATCCCACCCGCACGCGCAACATGCTGCCGGCACGCTCGGTAAACACCGGATAGCCGCGCTTCTTCAGGTTGGCCACCATCTGTTTGGCCGCCTCTTCTTTGGAATAGGCGCCAACCTGCACCACCCAGCCGGAGGGTTTGCCCAGCACCTTCGCGGAAGCCGGGGGAGCGTGCGTCTCGCGCTTGACAGTCGTCTCGATTTTGGCGGGCGGGGCCGTCACTGGCGCAATGGCAGTCTCGACGGGGAGCCCGACTGGGGCGGGTTTGTTGTCCGCCACGGCAAGTTCAACTTTTGGCGCCTCCTCCTGCGCCGCCTGCTGCACAGGCGTCACTTCCGTCCGTGCCGGAATGCGCAACTCGATGTCGCCCCCCCCGGTCGCAGCCGGATCCGGGTCGAATATCATGGGCAGAAAAATGACGACGCCCAGCATCAGCGCAATTGCGCCAATCAGCCGGCGTCTGGCCTGGCGCTGCAAGGAAAATTCGCCGTCAGTCGTGATTTGTTTTGCCATATTCGAATCGGAAAGTTCAAGCGCCACGCACACCGCGCAGCCGCATCACTTCCGCTACCGTATAGAATGAGCCAAGGGCTGTGATTCTATCATTTTCACATGCGCGATTGCCGGCCTCATACAGGGCATTCGTGATGGCCGGACAGGTCACGATCTCGCCTCGAACCCCCTGTTTTTCGAGTACCTGCCGCAGTTCCGCTGTCGTCGCGCCGCGCGGGGCATCGATTCCGGCGACCAGCCACACATCGATCTGCGCGTCGAGCGCGGCAACCACTCCGGCCATATCCTTGTCCTTGAGCATGGCGAACACCGCAAAGGTTCTGGCCGGCGGCAGATTGGCCAGGTTATGCGCCAGCGACCGTGCCGCATGCGGGTTGTGCGCCACATCAAGGATCAACTGCGGGCGGCCCGGCACAAACTGGAAACGGCCGGTCAACTCGACCTCGGCAAGACCGCGCCGCACCGCCGCCATATTCACCGGCAATTTATCTTTCAGCGCATCCAGCGCGGCCAGTGTCGCGCTGGCATTATGCAACTGAAACGCACCGCGCAAGGCGGGTAACGGCAAGGCGTGCCGCTCGCCGGATTGGCCAAAGAAATCCCACTGCCCCTGATGCAGCCTGAACCCGAACTCCCTGCCGATGCACCACAATTCCGCGCCGGTCTCCCGTGCATGGCTGCTTATCGCCCGCGGCACATCGCTATCGGCACAGATCGCCACGCGCCCCCGGCGGAAGATGCCCGCCTTCTCGTAGGCGATCTGTTCGCGCGTCTCGCCAAGATAATCGACATGATCGATATCCACGCTGGTTACCACCGAAACATTTGCATCAAACACGTTCACCGCATCCAGCCGACCGCCAAGCCCGACTTCGAGGATGGCGACATCAACCTTGTGCGCGATGAAAAGCTGTATCGCCGCCAGCGTGCCGAATTCAAAGTAAGTCAGCTGTAGGTCGGGCTTCAGCCCGACATCATCCAGTCGGGCTGAAGCCCGACCTGCGCGCGCCTGCTCAATCCTTTCAAACGAAGCACACAATTCGGCATCGGTAGCTTGTCGTTTGCCAATCCGTACCCGCTCGTTGTAGTCCAACAGATGCGGCGAGGTATAACAGCCGACCTTGTAACCGGCGGCGTGCAGAATGGCTTCCAGCATGGCGCACACCGAGCCTTTGCCGTTGGTGCCACCAACGACGATGACGGGGAAATCAGGATGAAGATTCAGCCGCTGCCTGACTTGCGCCACGCGCTCCAGGCCGAGCGCGATGGTTTTGGGATGCAGTGATTCGAGGTGGGTTAGCCAGTCGGGAAGTGTTCGAGATTCCACAGAAAAAACCTAACACACACCACAGAGACACAGAGACACAGAGGAAGAGCCTTGCCTTTCACTCCCGGCTTCTGCGGCGTGTCGGTTTGTGTCTTCGCTGAGTCTCTGTGTCTCTGCGGTGATGGACTGACCTGTCATTACGCCGCTTCCAGCTTCGTCACCGCATCCTGTTTGGTCAGCAGGGTGATCAGCGTCGCCAGTTGGTCGCGCATCCGGCGGCGATCGACGATCATGTCGATGTGGCCATGCTCAAGCAGAAACTCGGCGCGCTGAAAACCTTCCGGCAGGGTCTCGCGCACGGTCTGCTGGATCACGCGCGCGCCGGCGAAGCCGATCAGGGCGCCGGGTTCGGCGATGACCACATCGCCGAGGAAGGCGAAGCTGGCGGAGACGCCGCCCATGGTCGGGTCGGTGAGCACGGAGATGAAGGGCAATCCTGCTTCACTCAGTTGCGTGAGCGCCGCGCTGGTCTTGGCCATCTGCATCAGTGACAGCAGACCTTCCTGCATGCGCGCGCCGCCGCTGGCGGCAAAACAGACGAAGGGGGATTGCTGCTCCAGCGCGACTTGCGCGCCGCGCACGAAACGCTCGCCGACCACCGACCCCATCGAGCCGCCCATAAAACTGAACTCAAACGCGGCGGCGACAACCGGCAGCGCATGAACGCTGCCCTGCATCACGATCAGAGCATCGTTTTCGCCGGTGCTTTTCTTGGAGGCCGCCAGACGCTCGGTGTATTTCTTCTGATCCTTGAACTTGAGCGTATCGACCGGCAATATCTCCGCCCCGATCTCGAAACGGCCTTCGCCATCCAGCAACCAGTCAAGACGGGTGCGCGCGGTGATGCGATGGTGATGGTTGCATTTCGAACAGACGCTGAGGTTCTTTTCCAGATCGGCGTGATACAGCACCGCCTGGCAATCCGGGCACTTGAACCAAAGTCCCTCCGGCACATTGCGCTTGTCTTCGCCTTCCCGGCGTTTGATCTTCGGCGGCAATAATTTCTGAAACCATCCCATGATGTTTCCTCCCTCAGTTGTCGATTGCCTGACGCAATTCTTTTACCAGCCGCCCGACATTGGCGACCACTTCCTGCTCGTTTGAATTTTCGATTTCCTGCACGATGCGGCTGCCCACCACCACGCCATTGCATAGTTTTGCCACCGCGCTGGCCGTTGCGCCATCGCGGATGCCAAAGCCGACGCCGATCGGCAGCTTGATGTGGCGGCGCAGTTGCGGCAACTTCTGTTCGATGGCAGACAGATCGAGATTGCCCGCGCCGGTAACGCCCTTGAGCGAGACGTAATAGACGTAGCCGCGCGCCAGTTTCGCGACCTGTTGCACCCGGTCATCGCGCGTGGTCGGCGCCAGCAAAAAGATCGGATCAATACCGTGTGCTTCCAGATGGGTGAACGCTTCATGGCTCTCCTCCGGTGGAAAATCGACGGTCAACACGCCGTCCACACCGACTTCGGCACACCGCTTGGCAAAGGTTTCCCAGCCCATCGCCTCGATCGGGTTGCCGTAGCCCATCAGCACGACCGGCGTGTGTGAATTTTCCCGGCGAAATTCGGCCGCCATGTCGAGCACATGGTGCAGGCCGACGTGATGCTTGAGTGCGCGCTCGGAAGCGCGCTGGATGGTCGGCCCGTCGGCCATCGGATCGGAGAACGGTACACCGAGTTCGAGGATGTCCGCACCCGCTTTTACCAGCGCATGCAGCAATGGCACGGTGAGTTGCGGATTAGGGTCGCCCGCCGTGATGAATGGGATCAGCGCCTTGCGTTGTTGCTGTTCGAGTTGTTCGAAAACGGTCTGGATTCGGCTCATAGCGTAATACCTTGCAATTGGGCGATGGTATTGATGTCCTTGTCGCCACGCCCGGAAAGATTCACCAGCAACACTTTATCCTTGCCCATGCCCGGCGCAATCTTGATCGCATGCGCCAGCGCATGGCTCGATTCCAGCGCGGGGATGATACCCTCGAAGCGACACAGCGTATTGAATGCCGCCAGCGCCTCATCGTCGTTGATCGCCACGTACTTCGCGCGGCCGGTGTCCTTCAGCCAGCAATGTTCCGGGCCGACGCCGGGATAATCCAGCCCGGCAGAAATCGAATGCGTCTCGATGATCTGGCCGTCGGCATCCTGCATCAGATAGGTCTTGTTGCCGTGCAGCACGCCGACCGGCGCGTTGACCGTGAGCGGCGCGGCATGTTTGCCGGTCCCGATGCCATAGCCGCCGGCTTCCACGCCGATCAGGCGCACTGCCGGCTCATCGAGGTAATGGTAGAACGCGCCCATCGCATTGGAGCCGCCGCCGACACAGGCGATCACTGCATCCGGCAGACGGCCAATCATCTCCGGCATCTGGACGACGGTTTCGCGGCTGACCACGGCATTGAAATCGCGCACCATCGCCGGATACGGGTGCGGCCCGGCGACCGTGCCGATGATATAGAAAGTGTTCTCGATGTTGGTCACCCAGTCGCGCATCGCTTCGTTCAGCGCGTCCTTGAGCGTCTTCGATCCGCTGTGTACCGGCACCACCGTCGCGCCCAGCAGCTTCATGCGGAACACGTTGGGCGACTGGCGCTGCACGTCCTCCGCGCCCATATACACCACGCATTCCATGCCCAGCCGCGCCGCCACCGTCGCCGTCGCCACGCCGTGCTGGCCGGCACCGGTCTCGGCGATCACCCGCTGCTTGCCCATGCGTTTGGCGAGCAATGCCTGGCCGATGGTGTTGTTGATCTTGTGCGCGCCGGTGTGGTTCAGATCTTCGCGCTTGAGATAGATCTGCGCCCCGCCCAGATGCGCGGACAATCGCTCGGCGTGATAGACCGGACTGGGACGGCCGACGTAATGCTTCAGGTCGCGCTCGAATTCGGCGATGAATTCGGGGTCGTCACGGTACTTTTCATAGGCGGCCTTCAGCTCTTCCAGCGCTCCCATTAGCGTCTCGGCGACGTAGATGCCGCCGTAGGGGCCGAAATGGCCGTTCTTATC
>CAYTZF010000291.1:0-8129 GCA_964442265.1 uncultured Sideroxydans sp. | reverse complement strand
TCAAGCACGGCTGTCACGCCGAGGTCATTCAGTGCTGCTTCCTCGGTCATCAGCTCAATGATCCCGCGCAGCGGCTTGCCGACCGGGCTTTGATCCGGGCGGATCAGCAGGAAGTCCGGGAACGAGGCGAGCAACAGGCGGCGAATGTGCGCGGGCAGTTTTAAATGACCGCACAGCAAACCGGTGCCGGGTGCCTGCCTGTCGAGCGGGCCAGGGTGCGAGGAGTCGAACGGTTGCCGCGGAATGTCGGGTTGCGCGCTGAAGGCATGCGCCGCATCGTGCGGAAAGAAAGCAATGTCGCCCGCCGCCATCCGCGTCGGCGCGCTTCCGTCCCGCAATTGGATCCACGCCTCGCCGCTGCACACCAGATGGAAGGTTGTCGCCTCGCTGCCGCCGGGGGTGGACATGTGCCAGGCATCGCACAACTGGCCGACGTAATAGACTTCGGAGCCAAGATGCAGGCGGCGCAGAAAATCGTCGAGCGGTTTGACGGAATCGGACATGGGCGGATATTACTACGCCGGGACGCAAGCGCGGCGCGCGGCGATTTACGCTGTAAGCTTTGCCCAGCCCGACCGACTATCAGCGAACAGTATTGGACAAACCATGAACAATTCAAACCCGCAGCGCCTGATCCTGGCCGGTGGCGGCCATGCGCAATTGAGTGTGTTGCGCGCGCTCGCCAAGCAAAAACCGGACAGGGAAGTGGTGCTGATCACCCCCGGCCGTTACCAGATGTATTCCGGCATGCTGCCGGGCTGGATGGCCGGGCATTACACGCTGGACGAATGCCGCATCGACCTGCTGCCGCTGGCGGAACGGGCCGGGGTGCGCATCATCCAGTCGCGTGTGGCAGGTATCGATGCCGCGCAACATATATTGCAACTGGCCGACGGCAGCCGGCTTGGTTTCGACCAACTGTCGCTGGATGTGGGCAGCGAGATCGATACCGTGCGCCTGCAGGCGGCGGGGGAGCTTCTGCTTCCGGTGAAGCCGCTGGAAAATTTTGTCGCGCAGTGGCCGCGCATCGTGCAGGCCGCAGCCGAGAAACCCGGCTATCGCCTGATTGTGGTGGGTGGCGGTGCGGCCGGTGTCGAACTGGCATTTGCCGCGCGCCATGCGTTGGTGGCAAACGCGAGGAATGCCGAAGTCATCCTGATCGCGTCAGACCAAGGCTTGTTGCCGGGGCATGCCGCCGGGGTCAAGCGGCGCGTGCGCGCCATGTTGCAGCAGCGCGGGATTAGCCTGTACCAGGCACAGGCACTGGGCGACGAGAACGGTGTGCAACTGTCCACCGGCGCGCATCTTGCCGCCGACCGCATCCTCGCCGCCACCGGGGCGCGTCCGGCCGGCTGGCTGGCGCAAACCGATCTGGCGCGCGACGAGCGCGGCTATGTGCTGGTCGATGCGCAGCACCGCAGCGTGTCGCATCCGCAGGTTTTTGCCGCCGGCGATGTGTGCATACGCACCGATGTGCAACTGCCGCGCTCGGGCGTGCATGCGGTGTTCGCCGGGCCGGTGCTGGCGCACAATCTTCTGGCCGCAAGTGATGCGCCCCTGCTGCATTACCGCCCGCGCCGCAAATCGCTGTATCTGCTGGCGACCGGGCCGCAGCACGCGGTGGCCTCATGGGGGCCGTTCAGCGCGCAAGGCGGCTGGGTCTGGCGCTGGAAGAACTGGATCGATCGCCGTTTCATGCGCAAATACGGCACCTATCCGGCGCGATAGCCATGCACGGATTGCTCAAAATTTGGCTGTCGCATCACATCGTGGTGAATGCGCTCAAGATCGGACTGGCGGTGGGGACGATGTTGAATCTGGTGAATCAGGGCGAGAACATAATGCATGGCGCTACAATCGAGTGGGGCCACCTGCTGTTAAATTATCTGGTGCCGTACTGCGTCGCCAGTTACAGCGCGGCGAAAAACGAACTCGAACTCAGGGAAAGCGATGAATGCAAAATTGAAGACTGAACAGGGACTGCTCGCCGACACGGATTTTCTGCAGGATATCCGGCGCCAGATGATGAAGTTTGCCACGCTGCAATTGAGTGACAGCAATCAGGCCGAAGACTCGGTGCAGGAAGCACTGATAGGCGCGATGAAAAACGCGGATTCTTTTGGCGGGCGCGCCGCGTTCAAGACCTGGATGTTTGCGATTCTGAAAAACAAGATCGCCGATGTGCTGCGCTACAAACAGCGCACGGTAAACATCGGCAGTTTTGCGCGCGACGAAGACGACGAGGACATGTCAGAACTGTTTGACCGCAAGGGTTCCTGGCAAAAAGACGAGCGACCCGCGGCCTGGGGAAATCCCGAGGCGGCGATGCGCGAGAAACACTTTTGGCGCGTATTCGAAGCCTGTCTGGAGCACCTGCCGCCGAAACAGGCGCGCGTGTTCATGCTGCGCGAATTTATTGAATTGGACGCGGGCGAAATTTGCGCCACGATGGAATTGACCACCAGCAATCTGCATGTCCTGCTGCACCGCGCCCGCCTGCGCTTGCGCGACTGCCTGGAAAACAACTGGTATCTGCAAGGAGAAAAATCATGATGAACTGCATGGAAGCGACCAAGCTGATTTCCGACGCGCAGGAACAGGCGTTGCCGCTGAAAACCCGCATGGGGCTGCAGGTGCATCTGATGATGTGCAGCGGCTGCCACAATTTCAAGCAACAAATGGGCGATTTGCACGCCATCACGCGGGCTTATGCCAAAGGCGAGGATGAGCAGGTAAAGGACAAGGAAAAGGGCTGAAGCTGCCTATTCCCAGCGCAACGCCTTGTAATCGAACCCCGCCTTGAGGGCGGTCGGTTTGATCACCTCGAAATACGGCGACACATCGAAATCGCGCGGCGTGAACAAACTGTGGTGGCGCAGACGGAACACCTCTTCCGCGCAATCCGGACAGTCGGCATCCAGCAGGGTGCGCTGGGTGACCTGCGGCAGAATGGGGTAGTGGATGGACTGGAATGCCTGCGCAATCAGGGTGGAGCAGATGGCGCGGGTCGGGTCGCCGCTGCCCAGCGCCAACAAGTGCTTGCGCAGGCGACCCGGGATCGGCGGCGCCGGCAGCAGATAGCGCAACAGATCAAAAATATTGCGCAGATCGTATTGGTGGCCGATGCGCTGCACCGCGTAGCGCGCGACCGCGTGCCGCTCCTCTTCATTCAATCCGAACGGACGGCTGATGCGCGTGTGCAGCCCGGCAAAAGCCTCCAGACAGACCGCGCGCACCCCTTCCGCCATGTCGGCCTCGATCATGCACGCGCCTTCCGGCAGACCGGGAATATTGGCCGCCTCGTCGCCGATGTACAGCGCGGCATGCGACCAGGTGGATTGGGTCAGAAATTTGATCGCGCTGCTGGCGCGGCTGCTGCCTTCCACCAGTAACACATCGCCGACCTGCAGGTTGGCGCGCAATTGTGCCTCGCTGGTCGGAATCAGGGGTTGAAAATCGGCGCGTTCGCGTGACAGAAAGCGCGCCAGCCGCTTGCCCAACGAGTGTAATGCCAAGCCCATAAGTTGTCCTGATCAGGTTGAATTGGGCGCCGGACTTGCCGCGAATTTTTCGCAGAAAGCCCCTGCTATTATGCCTTGATTCAGTCGCGGCATTGCGTATCATTCTTACTTAAAGGGGAGTTTTATCACGTTTTGATTTAAGGAGAAGGCCATGAAACGTCGAAATTTTCTGCAATCGATGATGGGGTTGGCGCTGATTTTGTTTTTCCCCTTTGCGACCAAAGGCGCCGCACTGGTGCAAAAACTGAACAAGAGCAAAACCGAGTGGCGCGCGCTGTTGCCGCGCGGGCGCTATGAAATCCTGTTCGAGGAAGCCACCGAACGCGCGGGAAGCAGCGCGCTGAACCGGGAAAACCGCGCGGGCACCTTCATCTGCGCAGCCTGCCATCTGCCCCTGTTTTCCTCGGCGCAGAAGTACGACAGCGGCACCGGCTGGCCCAGTTTCTGGCAGTCCCTGCCGAACGCCGTGGCAAACCGCACTGATTACAAATTGATTTATCCGCGCACCGAATACCACTGCGCGCGCTGCGGCGGGCATCAGGGGCACGTGTTCGACGACGGCCCCAGTCCGACCGGGTTGCGCTATTGCAACAACGGCCTGGCGCTGGAATTCATCCCCGAGGGCGCAGCCTTGCCGGCGTTGCGCACATGAAAACGCTCATTGTTTTGAGCGCGCTGCTGTTCAGTGCGGTCGCCCAGGCCGAAACCGGAACGGCGATCTTCGCCGGCGGCTGTTTCTGGTGCATGGAGTCGGATTTTGAGAAGCTGGACGGTGTGAGCGCGGTCGAATCCGGCTACACCGCCGGCCATCTCGCCAATCCGACCTACCGGCAGGTGAGCGCGGGCGGCACGGGACATGCCGAAGCGGTGCGCGTGACCTACGATGCGGCCAGGATCAGCTATGCAACGTTGCTCGATTATTTCTGGCGCCACATTGACCCGACCGTGAAAGATCGCCAGTTCTGCGATTCAGGCTCGCAATATCGCACCGGCATCTATTTCCGGAATCCGGAGGAAGAAAAACTGGCGCGCGCCAGCCTGGCTGCGCTGGAAAAAAGCGGACGCTTCGCGCGCATTCATACCGAGATCGAACCTGCCGGGGTGTTCTATCCCGCCGAGGAATACCATCAGGATTACTACAAGAAGAACCCGCTCCGCTACCACTACTATCGCACCGGATGCGGCCGCGATGCGCGGGTGAAAGCGCTGTGGGGCGGGGCGCATTGAGGGGGCAAATACCGCGGAAGGAGGATGAAATGAATCCAAAATCGCTTTGCCGGTTTATTGCATTGGTCATCGCGCTGCTTGCCGCGCCATCCGTGCAGGCCGCGCCGCAGGTGGTCGAACTGAACCAGGTGCCCTGCCAATTCCTCGAAAGCGAGCAGGGCATCGATCGGGGGTTCAAGTCAACGAATATCCGGGATTGTGAGGCGATCAACGAGCAGACCGGCGATGCGCGTCTGGCGCGCGCTGTGGTGCTCAAACTGAAACCGGGCATGACGGTCTTTCGCGTGACCAACAAAAATGTCCCCTACGAACTCGGCTTCTGGGTTCGCGGCGCGACGCTCGTTGGTCGTGCGACCTTGCCCGGCGTTTCCGGTGGCGGCCTGACCACGGGCAAGACGCAGGACTATGTCATCGATCTGAAGCCGGGCGAATATGTCTATTCCTGCCCGCTCAATCCAACGCCGGATTATCGGCTGATCGTCGAGTAAGTTTTTTTCAATCGGTTCACCCTGATACGCCGCACAATGCGCCCCCGAGCTGCTGTATTTTTGTAAGAATCGGCTGCCCGTGCCGACTCACGCGACAAGTATTTCAATTCAAACAAGCCCCCGGAGCATTCATGCACGCTACCCTGCCTTTGTTGCAAACTACCGAATTCCCCGCCATCCGTCGCCGCGCGCTGGAGACTCTGCAAGTCAATCTGGGCTACCAATGCAACATGAGTTGCCAGCATTGCCACGTCAACGCGGGGCCGAACCGCACCGAGATGATGGATGCGGAGATGATAAATCTGATTCCGCAGGTGCTGGCGGCGCGCAATCTGCATACTCTCGATTTGACCGGCGGCGCGCCGGAGCTGCACGACAACTTCCGCGAGCTGGTGCGGGCCGCGCGCGCGCTGGATTGCACCGTGATCGACCGCTGCAACCTGACTATTTTGTTCGAGCCGGGTCAGGAAGATCTGGCGGAATTCCTCGCGCAGCAGCAGGTCGAGATCGTCGCCTCGCTGCCCTGTTATTCGCTGGAGAATGTGGACAAGCAGCGCGGCAAGGGCGCGTTCGACAAGAGCATCCTTGCGCTGCAAAAACTCAACCAACTGGGTTACGGCCTGCCGGGCAGCGGGCTGGTGCTCAATCTGGTGTTCAATCCGCAGGGCGCGACACTGCCGCCCAACCAAGCCGCGCTGGAGGCGGATTACAAACGCGAGCTATGGGCGCACTTCGGCATCCACTTCAACCGGTTGCTGGCCATCGCCAACATGCCGATCCAGCGTTTCGGCTCGATGCTGATCTCCAAAGGCCAGTTCAACGACTACATGCGCCTGCTGCACGAAAATTTCGCCGCCGCCAATCTGGACACGGTGATGTGCCGCAACCTGGTCAGTGTGGATTGGCAGGGATTTTTGTATGACTGTGATTTCAACCAGCAGTTGGGGTTGGCGCTGGCTGGATTAGGCAGGCCTCATCTGCGCGATCTGCTACAGCAGGATATTGAGGGTCAAACCATCCGCGTGGCCGATCATTGCTACGGTTGCACCGCCGGGCAGGGCAGCAGTTGCGGCGGCGCGATAAGTCAATCGCCTGCGGCGCCCGCGCATGAGGCCATCAGGGACATCAAATGAAAAAACTTCTTTTATTGGCGGCCGTTGCGCTGCTGGCGGGGCTGTTCTTCGCCTTTGACCTGCACCAGTATCTGACGCTGGAAACCCTGCAGGCCCGGCGCGATGAATTCATCGCGCTGAAAGAGCAATCGCCCTGGCTGGTGACCGGTATCGCCTTTGTCGGCTATGTGCTGGTGACGGCGCTGTCCTTGCCGGGCGCGCTGGTGATGACGCTGGCGATGGGCGCCCTGTTCGGCCTGCTGTGGGGCACGCTGCTGGTGTCGTTCGCTTCCACCATCGGCGCGACGCTGGCCTTCCTGGCCTCGCGCTACCTGTTGCGCGATGCGGTGCAGCAGCGCTTCGGCGACAAACTTAAAACCATCAACGATGGCATTGCGCGCGACGGCGCGCTGTATCTGTTCACCCTGCGCATGGTGCCGGTGTTCCCGTTCTTCCTCATCAACCTGCTGCTGGGGCTGACCGCGATGCGCGCGCGCACTTTCTACTGGGTGAGCCAGCTCGGCATGCTGGCGGGCACCCTGGTGTTCGTCAACGCGGGCACGCAGTTGGCTCAACTCAAAAGTCTGTCCGGCATCCTGTCGCCGGGCCTGTTGTTCTCGTTTGTTTTACTGGGAGTGTTCCCCGTGCTTGCGAAACAATTCATCCAGTGGCTGCAACGCCGCCGCGTGTATGCCAAATGGACGCGTCCGGCCAAATTTGACCGCAACCTGATCGTCATCGGCGGCGGCGCGGCGGGACTGGTCACCTCCTACATCGCGGCGGCCGTGAAAGCCAAAGTCACCCTGGTCGAGGCGGGCAAGATGGGCGGCGACTGCCTCAACTACGGTTGCGTGCCGAGCAAGGCGCTGATCAAGAGCGCGAAGCTGGCGCAGCAGATGCGCCACGGTGCGCATTACGGATTGAATTCGGCAGAGCCCGAGTTCAGCTTTCGCCGGGTGATGGCGCGCGTGCACGGGGTGATCGCCGATGTTGCGCCGCACGACAGCGCGGAACGTTACACCGGCCTCGGCGTGGAAGTGCTGCAGGGTTATGCGCGCATCACCGACCCGTGGACGGTGGAGATCAAACGCGCCGACGGCACGATTCAGACCCTCACCACGCGCAGCATCGTCATCGCCACCGGCGCACAACCCTTCGTGCCCCCGCTGCCGGGACTGGAAGAGACGGGCTATGTCACCAGCGATACGCTGTGGGACACCTTCGCCCAACTGGATGAAGCGCCGCAGCGCCTGGTGGTGCTCGGCGGCGGCCCGATCGGTTGCGAGATGGCGCAGAGCTTTGCGCGGCTGGGCTCGAAGGTGACGCAGGTCGAAATGGGCGCGCGCATTCTGGCGCGCGAGGATGCCGAAGTGTCTGAACTGGCGCGCGCCTCACTCGCCGCAGACGGGGTGGAAGTGCTGACCGGGCACAAGGCGCTGCGCTGCGAGAAGGAAGGCGAGCGCAAATTCCTCGTGGTGGAACAGGAAGGCGAATCGCGCCGCATCGAATTCGACCAGTTGATCGCGGCAGTCGGACGCAGCGCGCGGCTGAAAGGTTTTGGTCTGGAAGAGCTGGGTATTCCGGTGCAGCGCACGGTGACCACCAATGCCTATCTGGAAACGCTGTATCCCAACATCTACGCGGCGGGGGACGCGGCCGGGCCGTACCAGTTCACCCACACTGCCTCGCATCAGGCCTGGTATGCGGCGGTGAATGCGCTGTTCGGCCATTTCAAGCGCTTCAAGGTGGACTATTCCGTCATCCCCTGGTCCACCTTCATC
>CAYTZF010000290.1:0-15227 GCA_964442265.1 uncultured Sideroxydans sp. | reverse complement strand
AGGGGCGATGGGCGTCGTCTATAAGGCCAGGGACCCGCTGATCGACCGCGAAGTGGCGATCAAGACCATCAATTTGAGTCTGGCGATGGAAGAGCGTGACGAATACGAGGCGCGTTTTTACCAGGAAGCCAAGGCGGCCGGTCGGCTCAGTCATCCGAATATCGTCACCATCTACGATGTGGGGCGCAGCGAAGATATTGCTTATATCGCGATGGAATATCTGCACGGGCGCGAACTGCGTGACATCCTAAACGAGACCAAATTGTTGCCGATCAGCGAGGTGCTGGCGATCGTCATCCAGGTTGCACAAGGGCTGGCCTACGCGCATGAACACGATATCGTGCATCGTGACATCAAACCTTCCAACGTGATGATCGTGCGCGACGGCCATGCCAAGATCACCGATTTTGGCATTGCGCGGATGGCATCGGCTGCGGTGCGGACACAGACCGGCATGGTGCTGGGATCGCCCAAGTACATGTCGCCCGAGCAGGTGTTGGGCAAGGAGATTGATCGCCGTTCCGACATTTTTTCCCTGGGTGTGATGTTGTACGAGATGCTGACCGGACAGGTTCCGTTCATCGGCGAAAACGTCAACGCCATCATGTATCAGACGCTCAACACCATTCCCGCCACGCCGAGCAGTGCCAACCCGGCAGTGCCTGAGATGCTCGACTACATTCTCGCCAAAGCGCTGGCCAAGGATCTGGATGCGCGTTACCAGAATGCACGTGATCTGGCTGATGATCTGAAGGCATGCAGCGATTCGATGCCACGCGATGCAGCGGCGGCAGCCGATAAGGGAAGGCAGGGTGCCAAAAAAGCAGGAAAGTTTGCGGCAGGCGACGATGCCGGTGTCAAACCGGTGGCCGCTTTGGGACTCTCCAGTTCTTTTGATTCGAGCGAGGCGACCATGCGCCTCGCGGCGATGACCGCCAGCAAAGAGGATGTGGAAGAACTGTCCAGGACGCTGCGTATCGCACGTCCGGATATGGGCGAGATCAATCGCGGTTCTACCCCCAAGATCGCTGCCGTCCGGTATGCGGGTAGCCGGTCCGACACAAACCCGGCAGGGGGCTACCTGTTGTGGGTGATCGTCATCATTGTTCTGGTTGGCTTGTTCGCTACTATTTTTTCCTGATCCGGGATGATGTCTGGTGAGCTTGGGCAGCGGTACACCATCCGGCCATCGCGCATCCTGACCGCTTTTCTGCTGTTGTCTTCAGCCTTGCTCTTGGCACTGATCTGCAATTCACCCACTCCTTTTTACTGGCGCCTGGCAGGCGCATTGGGGGTGCTGTTGGCGTTCGGTTTTGTGCTTCTGCGTGATGCCCGGTTGCGATACGGCAAATCATGGGTGGCTGTTGAGCTGGGGCCGCAAGGTCGCATTTCGCTCATTCCGCGCAAGGGTGATCCCGTCCAGGGAAAAGTTGATCGGAGCACTTTTGTGTCGCCGTATCTTGTCTTGCTCAATATCAAGACCGATTCTGGCAAGCGCCATAGTGTGGTGATCATGCCGGACAGCATGGGCGCGGCCGATTTTCGCCGCCTGCGTGTCCGGCTCCGCTGGTCCGGTCAAGCGTGACGGTGCGGGGAGAGAATGGTCGGTTTGGCGACCGGCAGGGTCTGCGGATAGTCCTTGCTGTAATGCAGGCCGCGGCTTTCATGGCGTGACAGGGCGCTTTGTACGATCAGATCGGCGGTTTGTACCAGATTGCGCAGTTCGAGCAAGTCTGCACTGATGTGGAAATTGCGGTAATACTCGCCGATTTCCTCGTGCAGGAGACGGATGCGATGCTGGGCGCGCTGCAGGCGTTTGGTCGTGCGCACGATGCCGACGTAGTCCCACATGAAGCGGCGCAATTCATCCCAGTTGTGCGAGACGACCACCAGTTCATCCGCATCGCTCACCCGGCTGTCGTCCCAGTCCGGCAGCACCTCCAGCGCGGCGGGATTGCGCTGCAGGATGTCATTGGCAGCAACCTCGGCGAAGACCAGACATTCGAGCAGTGAGTTGCTGGCAAGCCGGTTGGCACCGTGCAGGCCGGTGCAGGCGGTTTCGCCAATCGCATACAGACGCGCGGTGTCGGTGCGCGCGGCGAGATCGGTGATTACGCCGCCGCAGGTGAAGTGCATCGCCGGCACCACCGGAATCGGCTGTCTGGCGATATCGATGCCGAGCGCCAGGCAACGCGCGTGGATGGTTGGAAAGTGTTCTTTCAGAAATGCTTCCGGCTGGTGCGAGATGTCCAGAAACACGCAGTCCAGCCCGCCTTTTTTCATTTCATAGTCGATCGCCCGCGCGACCACGTCGCGCGGCGCCAGCTCGGCGCGTTCATCGTGATGTGGCATGAAACGGGTGCCATCGGGCAGTTTCAGGATGCCGCCTTCTCCGCGCACTGCCTCGCTGATCAGGAAAGACTTGGCGTGGGGGTGGAATAGACAGGTCGGATGAAACTGCATGAATTCCATGTTGGAAACACGGCAGCCGGCCCGCCAGCCCATGGCGATGCCGTCGCCGGTGGCAGTGTCCGGATTGGTGGTGTACAGATAGACCTTGCCCGCGCCGCCGGTGGCCAGCACGGTATTTTGCGCCGCCACGGTCAGCACATGGTCGCGTTGTTTGTCCAGGATGTATGCGCCATAACAGCGGTTTTCCGCCTTGCCGATTTTTCGCCCGGTAATCAGATCCACCGCAATGTGTTGTTCAAGGACGGTGATGTTGGGGTGCGCGAGGACCAGATCCGCCAGCGTCTGTTGCACCGCTTTGCCGGTCGCATCGGCGGCATGGATGATGCGGCGGCGACTGTGACCGCCTTCGCGCGTGAGGTGAAAATCGGTGCTGCTGCCTTCGCTTCTGGAAAAAGGCACCCCCTGTTCAATCAGCCAGCTGACGGCGGCGGCGCCGCGCTCGACCACGAAACGTGTGGTTTGCTCGTCGCATAGTCCGGCCCCGGCGGTGAGCGTGTCACGGATATGTTCTTCCAGACTGTCATCCGGAGTTTGCACGGCGGCGATTCCGCCCTGTGCCCAGGCGCTGGCACCGTCCAGCAACGAGCGCTTGGTGACCACCGCGATCTTTTGGTGATCAGCCAGTTTCAGCGCGAGGGTCAATCCCGCCAGACCGCTACCGATGATAAGAGTGTCAAATTGGAGCACGATGAAGAGGGTGGAAAGGAATACCGCGACTATAGCAAAAGTGGCGATACTGTCGCGCAAATGAACTAATTTTTAAGGCGGCTGTCCATCCGCGCGTTACGGGCAAGGCTGACGCTGTGCATCCGTCCGGTTATACTCATGCCCCGCTTTAAGCGGCGCAAATCTAAAAACCGGGAAACGGCATGGGTGACAGGGAAGTCGATCAACAATTGGTGGAACGCGCGCAACGCGGCGACAAGCACGCGTTCGAGCTGTTGGTCGGCAAATATCAGCGCCGCCTTGGGCGCCTAATTTCGCGCTTCGTGCGCAATGCGGCGGAAGCGGAAGATTTGACCCAGGAAGCGTTTATCAAGGCATATCGCGCCTTGCCGGCATTTCGCGGCGATAGCGCGTTTTATACCTGGTTGTACCGGATCGGTATCAACACGGCGAAGAATCATCTGCTGGCGCAGGGGCGGCGCGCACCGACCAGCACCTCCTTCGATGCGGAAGAGGCGGAAGAGTTTGAGGATGCATCCCTGCTGCACGAGGTGGCGACTCCCGAAAACGAGTTGATGAGCAAGCAGGTGGTGGCGGTGGTGAACGATTCGCTGCAACAGTTGCCCGAGGATTTGCGCATGGCGCTAACCTTGCGCGAGATAGAAGGGCTGAGTTACGAGGAAATAGCGGCGGTGATGAATTGTCCGATCGGCACCGTCAGATCGCGCATTTTTCGCGCGCGCGAGGTGGTCGCAAATAATTTGCGGCCTTTGTTGGGAACCAGTGAAAATAACAGGTGGTGAGCATGAGACAGGAAATTTCGGCCCTGATGGACGGCGAGTTGTTCGAGGATGACGCAAAGGCGTTGCTGGAGCGGCTCAAGCGCCACCCGGAAGCTGACAATGACTGGGCGCTGTATCACCTGATCGGCGATGCGCTTCGCCAGCCGGACAATATCGGGTGTGATTTTCCCCGCTCGTTTCACCAGCGCCTGCAAGCCGAACCGACCGTTTTGGCGCCGCGCCGGCATACCCCCGAACGGATCAAATATTACGCCCTGTCCGCCGTTGCCTCGGTCATGGCGCTGGCACTGGTGGCCTGGTTGTCGTTGCAGGTCGGCGGTGAGCCGGTGGTACAAATGGCCACCGCACATCAACCAAGCCCCGTCACTCCGGCCGCTTACCAGACCGATGATGATTACCTGATGGCGCACCAGGAGTTTTCCCCCAGCGCCGATGTGCAGGGCGCGGCAACCTACATCCACTCGGTGGCGGCAAAATACTGATGCGCGCGATGGCAAGACTACTTGTTTGGGTTGTTTTATTGGCCGGTGCGGCAGTTGCGACAGCCGATCCGTTGTTCGATGATACCGAATGGTTGCGCACGATGGCTTTTGCCGCGCACCAGACCAATTATTCGGGGGTGTTTGTGTATCAGGCCGGTAACCGGGTTGAGTTGTCGCGCATCACCCATCTGGTCGATGAGCAGGGCGAACACGAGCGTTTGCAGGGTCTCGAAGGCCCGCGTCGCGAGGTGGTGCGACACAACGACCGGGTTTGGCTGTACCTTGGGGACAAACAGTACAAATTCGACAAACGCCATAGCCGCAGGGCTTTCCCGGCGCTGTTGCCGGAGCAGATTCTGACCCTGAAAGAAAATTATATTGTCACCCAGGAAGAGGAAGACCGGGTGGCCGACTACCACGTGCATACCATTCGTTTTCGGCCCAGGGACGGTTTGCGCTATGCGCGCAAAATGTGGGCGCACAGCGAATCCGGTTTACTGCTGAAGTCGGTGGTGCTGGACGAGCATGACCGGGTGATCGAGCAGTATGCTTTTTCGCAACTGCAGATTGGCGACAATATCGACCGCAAGTGGCTGCCGGCCAATGAGACCGCTGCGGAAGAGATAGCCAGCCGGCAAAACCTCTCGCCGTTGCCGCAGGAGAACATCGAAAGTGTGGCCAGCGGTTGGCAGGTTGATGGCGTTCCGCCCGGGTTCAAAAAAATTATCGAAATGCGCCGCAAGCTGGCGCGCAACGATATCAAGGTGGTGCAGATTGTCTATTCCGACGGGCTGGCCGCGCTGTCGGTTTTCATCGAGCCGTCGGAGACTGCGCATCATGCGCGCATGGGCTTGACCAGCCGTGGCGCGGTGCATGTGTATCGCAGGCTGCTGGATGAAAATTATGTCACCGTGGTCGGCGAACTGCCGCCGCGCGCGGTGTTAAAAGTGGCCGAGTCAGTGCGCTACGCGGGAGTGCCGAATGAATGAGATGCGCGCCATCGTGCTGGCACTGCGCGGCGACCAGGCCGACATCGCGCCGGTCGGCAATTTTGGTTGCAGCCATTGCAACAGCGGCAACGGTTGCGGCAGCGGCAAGCTGGCGCAGATGTTTTGCAGCAACAAGCCTCGCAAGTTCAGCGCCCGCAATCCGGTCCGCGCCAAGGTTGGAGACGAAGTGAATGTGGTGCTGCCGGAAGGAATGCTGCTGCGCAGTTCGCTGCTGATGTACGGGTTGCCCTTGTCGTTGCTGCTTGGCGGGGCGTTGCTGGGGGCATTGTTCGGCAGCACCGGGGCGGCACGGGATGGTCTGGCCTTGCTTGGCGCACTGGCCGGATTGCTCGCCGGATTCGGGCTTGGCCGTCGGCTGTCGCGCAACACCACGCGCCAGGCCATCGTGCAATCCATCGTGGCGCATTAAAACAAAATACTGTTTTAGATCGGGAGAGCGATTATGTTGGGACGTTACGGACTGTTTCTATTGGCGGCTTTGTTTGCGGTCTCGGTTCGGGCTGCGGAATTGCCCGATTTCACCGCGCTGGTGGCGCAGCAGGGGGCGGCGGTGGTCAACGTCAGCACCACCCAAATTATCGAGGCACCGGCCGTGTTGCAGGGCATGCCGAATCTGCCCGAGAACGATCCTTTCTATGAATTCTTCCGCCGCTTCGCCCCGCAAATTCCACAGCAACGCGAGTCAAGGTCACTTGGGTCGGGTTTTATCATCAGCGCGGACGGCTACATTCTGACCAATGCCCATGTGGTGGATCGCGCCGATAAGATCACCGTGCGCCTGACCGATAAACGTGAATTCAAGGCCACGGTGGTGGGTTCGGACAAGCGCACCGATGTCGCGCTGCTAAAGATCGAAGCGAGCGGTTTGCCACAGGTGGTGCTGGGCAATCCGGAACAACTCAGGGTGGGCGAATGGGTCTTGGCCATTGGCTCGCCGTTCGGTTTTGACAGCAGTGTAACGGCGGGTATCGTCAGCGCCAAGGGACGTTCCCTGCCGCAGGAGAATTTTGTGCCTTTCATCCAGACCGATGTGGCGATCAATCCGGGCAATTCCGGCGGCCCGTTGTTTAATCTGAAAGGCGAAGTGGTCGGCATCAATTCGCAGATTTACAGCCGTTCCGGCGGTTACATGGGATTGTCGTTCGCCATCCCGATCGATGTCGCGATGGACGTGGTGGCGCAGCTGCGCAGTAGCGGCAAAGTGACGCGCGGGCGCATCGGTGTCAGCATCCAGGAAATGACGCGCGAACTGGCGGACTCCTTTGGTCTCGCCAAGGCCGAGGGCGCACTGATCTCCGGGGTGGAGCGCGGTGGTCCGGCGGACAAGGCGGGGGTGCGTGCCAGTGACGTGATTTTGAAGTTTGACGGCAAGCCCGTTGCCAGTTCGTCCGATCTGCCGCGCATCGTGGCGGCGACCAAACCCGGGAGCAAGGTTAACGTGCTGTTGTGGCGCAAGGGCAGCACCCTGAAAGTCACTGTCGTGGTGGGCGAGATTCAGGATGCGGCGGCGAAACTTGCTGCCGACAATCGGGGCGAAGACGCGCAATCGCAAAGTATCAGCCGGCTCGGTCTGAAAGTCGCCGAGCTCACCGATGAACAAAAAGCCGAGCTGGAAGTCGAAGGCGGTCTGCTGGTGCTGGATGCAAAAGGCGCGGCGGCGCGGGTTGATTTGCAGCGCGGGGATGTCATTCTGGCGATCGGCAACATCGAGATCCGCAGCGTCAAACAATTCAATGCGATCCTTAAACAGGTTCCGGACGGGCGTAACATTGCCCTGCTGGTACGCCGCAATAACGGCACAGCCTATGTGCCGATCAGGCTGGGCGACAAATAAGCGGCCCTTCTCTGCCAGGCGATCCCCGTCAAAATCGGCTAGAATGCGCGCCCCCGACACATTACTGGCCAACCCTCTATCCAACTTTCCCCCGGAGAGGGAAAGTGCAATCGCCTCCTCCCCTTTGGCGGAGGATTGAGGTGAGGGATTTTGCCAGCCGTTTGCGGGAGGGGGGCCGGGGCAGCTACTCCGGTACCCTTCGGCTTCGCCGCAGCACGTCGCAACTGTCTTTGCGCACTAGCCGAATTTGACGGAATTTTTATTTCAAACCTCATGCAATATATCCGCAACTTTTCCATCATTGCCCACATTGATCACGGCAAATCCACCCTGGCTGATCGCATCATTCATCTTTGCGGCGGGCTATCCGAGCGCGAGATGGAAGCACAGGTGCTGGACTCGATGGAAATCGAGCGCGAGCGCGGCATCACCATCAAGGCGCAGACTGCCGCGCTGAGCTACAAGGCGCGCGATGGACAAATCTATAACCTCAACCTGATCGATACGCCTGGACATGTGGACTTCTCCTATGAAGTTTCGCGTTCGCTCTCGGCCTGCGAGGGCGCGCTGCTGGTAGTGGACGCCTCGCAGGGCGTGGAAGCACAGACCGTGGCCAACTGCTACACCGCGCTCGATCTGGGCATGGAGGTGGTGCCGGTGCTCAACAAGATCGATCTTCCTTCGGCTGATCCGGCGAACGCGATTGCCGAGATCGAGGATGTGATCGGCATCGACGCGCAGGACGCGGTGCACTGTTCGGCCAAAACCGGGCTGGGGGTGCAGGACGTGCTGGAAGCATTGGTCGTCAAAGTGCCGCCGCCCAAGGGCGATCCGGACGCGCCGTTGCAGGCGCTGATCATTGACTCGTGGTTCGACAATTACGTCGGCGTGGTGATGCTGGTGCGCATCGTCAACGGTACGCTCAAACCAAAAGATAAAATCCTGCTGATGGCGAGCGGCGCACAGCACCTGACCGAGCATATCGGCGTGTTCACCCCGAAGTCACAGAATTACGAGGTGTTGCGCGCGGGACAGGTCGGCTTTGTCATCGCCGGGATCAAGGATCTGAAAGACGCCAAGGTCGGCGATACCATCACCCATCAGCAGAAACCGGCTGCGGCGGCCTTGCCCGGTTTCAAGGAAATCCAGTCGCAGGTGTTTGCCGGCCTGTTTCCGGTGGAATCCAACCAGTACGAAGCGCTGCGTGATTCGCTGGAAAAGTTGAAGCTCAACGATGCCGCGCTGCAATACGAACCGGAAGTGTCGCAGGCGCTGGGCTTCGGCTTCCGTTGCGGCTTCCTTGGCCTGCTGCACATGGAGATCGTGCAGGAGCGGCTGGAGCGCGAGTTCAACATGGACTTGATCACCACCGCGCCGACGGTGATCTACGAGGTGCTGCTGCGCGACGGCACGCTGTTGATGGTGGACAACCCCTCCAAACTGCCGGATCTGTCCAAGGTCGAAGAGATCCGCGAGCCCATCGTCAACGTCAACCTGTACATGCCGCAGGAATACGTCGGTGCGGTCATCACGTTGTGCACACAGAAGCGCGGCGTACAGATCGACATGACCTATCACGGCAAACAAGTGCTGCTGAAATACGAGATGCCGATGGGCGAGATCGTGCTGGATTTCTTCGACAGGCTGAAATCGGTGTCGCGCGGCTATGCTTCGATGGACTACGAGTTCAAGGAATACCGCCCGGCGGACGTGGTCAAGGTGGACATGCTCATCAACGGCGAGAAGGTGGATGCGCTGTCCATCATCGTGCACCGCGCCAACAGCCAGTATCGCGGGCGCGAAGTGGCGGCCAAGATGCGCGAACTGATCCCGCGCCAGATGTTCGACGTGGCCATTCAGGCTGCCATCGGCGCCAACATCATCTCGCGCGAGAACGTGAAAGCGCTGCGCAAGAACGTGCTGGCCAAGTGCTACGGCGGCGACATCACGCGCAAGAAGAAGCTGCTGGAAAAGCAGAAAGCGGGCAAGAAGCGCATGAAACAGGTGGGCAGCGTGGAAATTCCGCAGGAGGCCTTCCTTGCCATCCTGCGTGTGGATGACAAATGAACCGGAATGGATAAGCGATGACTTTTGCCCTGATCTTGTTTGTGTTGCTGGTGTTGACCGGCGCCATCTGGCTGCTCGACCGCTTCTGGCTGCGCCGCCAACGCGGTGAATCCGCCGGACAACCCTGGTGGGTGGAGTACTCGATCAGCTTTTTTCCGGTCATCCTGGCGGTGTTCGTGCTGCGCTCATTCGTGCTGGAGCCGTTCAAGATTCCGTCCGGCTCGATGATCCCGACCCTGCACGTGGGCGACTTCATTCTGGTCAACCGCTATACCTACGGCCTGCGCCTGCCCATCGTCAACAAGAAGATCATCGAGATCAACCAGCCGCAGCGCGGTGACGTGATCGTGTTCCATTATCCGGGCGATCTGTCGGTGGATTACATCAAGCGCGTGATCGGCCTGCCGGGAGACGAGATCATCTACCGCGACAAACGCCTTTGGATCAATGGAAAAATGCAGCCGGTCGAGCGCGATGGCGATTACAACTATGTCGAGCGCGGAGTGAATTTCCTGCATACCGAACGCTACCGGGAAAATCTGGACGGTCGCGGACACGTTATTCTTGTCAACCCGGACCGTCCCCCGATTCACCTGAACGGGGTTGAACGTTTTCCCCGTTATGAGCAATGCCGTTATAGTGAGCGAGAAATGCGCTGTACCGTGCCGGTCGGCCATTACTTTATGATGGGCGACAACCGCGACAACAGCCGCGACAGCCGCTACTGGGGCTTCGTTCCGGACGAGTTGATCGTGGGCAAGGCATTTTTGATCTGGATGAATTTTAATGAATTGAAACGTGTGGGTTTATCAGTCGAGTGAAGGCATTTTTTGGGAAAGGAAGAGTCATGCGAGGATGGAAAAATCGACAAGGCGGCGTGGGTTTGACTAATTTGATTATGGGTGCATTCATACTGATCATCGTCGTGCTGCTCACCCTTAAAATAGTCCCGAGCTACATGCACAGCATGCAGATCAGCCATATATTCAAAGAGATCGTAGCCGATCCCGCCATGCAGAATGCGCCGATCAGAGCTGTGGAGATGGCCTACGCCAAACGTGCCAACATCAACTACATCACCGACCTCAAGGTCGAGGATATCGATGTTGTGCGCGAAGGGGGGCAGTTCAGTTTGAGTGCCAGCTACGAAGTCAGAATTCCGCTGGCAGGCAACGTCAGTCTGGTATTGGCCTTCAATCCCTCCAGTTCGTGATGCGCCGATGAAGCATGCCGCCCTGTGCCAGCGGATCGCCTACCGCTTTAACCAACCGCAACTGTTGCAACGCGCTCTGACCCATCGCAGTTACAGCGCCGCGCACAACGAGCGGCTGGAGTTTCTCGGCGACAGCCTGCTCAACTGCACCGTCGCCAAATATCTTTACGATACTTACCCCGACATTCCAGAAGGTGATCTGTCGCGCCTGCGCTCGAACCTCGTCAACCAGCAGACGCTGGCAAACCTGGCGCAGCAATTGCATCTGGGAGAACACATGTTGATGGGCGGGGGTGAGATCAAAAGCGGCGGCTCGGCGCGCCCCTCGATTCTGGCCGACGCGCTCGAAGCACTGTTCGGTGCGGTGTGGCTGGACGCGGACTTTGCCGCCGCGCAAAAAGTCGTGCTCGGTTTGTATGTGCCTTACCTCGGCGGCATCGATTTGCGCACCCTGGGCAAAGATCCGAAAACACTGTTGCAGGAATATCTGCAGGGCAAGAAACTTTCCATACCCAAGTACGAGGTCGTGGCGATCAAGGGTGAAGCGCACGCGCAGACCTTTGTCGTATCCTGCACCATTGCCAAACTCAACCTCGTAACCCAAGGCGAGGGCGGCAGCCGCCGCCTGGCGGAACAAACGGCCGCAGCCGCGGCCTATCAACAGCTCAACCCATGACCGAAAACACTTCACTCACCGGCTTCATCGCCATTGTTGGCCGTCCCAACGTGGGCAAATCGACTTTGCTCAACCACCTGATCGGGCAAAAAGTCAGCATCACCTCGCGCAAGGCGCAGACCACGCGCCATCGTATCCACGGCATCCTGACCGAGGGCGC
This sequence comes from uncultured Sideroxydans sp., assembly GCA_964442265.1. Lineage (GTDB taxonomy): Bacteria > Pseudomonadota > Gammaproteobacteria > Burkholderiales > Gallionellaceae > Sideroxyarcus. Next base: position 3,844 of record CAYTZF010000290.1, on the reverse strand, counting down.
GGCGCAATTCGTCTTCGTCGATACGCCCGGTTTTCAGACACAGCACACCAACGCGCTGAACCGCAGCATGAACCGCGTCGTCACCGCCAGCCTGCGCGATGTGCATGCGGTGCTGTTCGTGATCGAGGCGCGCCACTTCGACGAACGCGACCGCCAGGTGCTTGAATTGCTGCCGCAGGACAGGCCGGTGATCCTGGTGATCAACAAGGCCGACCTGATGAAGGATAAATCCGAATTGTTGCCTTTTATCGACGAGGTCTCCGCGCTGCGCAGATTCGATGCCATCGTGCCGGTCAGCGCGCGCAAGGACCGGCAACTCGACACCCTGCTCGGCGCGATTCGCCCGTACCTGGCCGCAGGCGAACATCTGTATGCCGAGGACGACATCACCGATCGCAACGAGCGTTTTCTCGCCGCCGAATTGCTGCGCGAAAAAGTGTTCCGCTTCACCGGCGAGGAACTGCCTTATTCGGTCAGTGTGGTGATCGAGCAGTTTCAGCAGGAAGGCAAACTGCGCCGCATCCATGCCGCCATTCTGGTGGACAAGGAAGCGCACAAGATCATGCTCATCGGCAAGAAGGGTGAAAAGCTGAAAGAGATCGCCACCCAGGCCCGCCTCGACATGGAAAAGCTGTTCGACGGCAAGGTGTTCCTTGAAGTGTTCGTCAAGGTCCGTAGCGGCTGGGCCGATAGTGCGCAGATGCTGAAGACACTGGGGTATGAGTAACGCCGCCTCAAGACAGCGCATCCAGGACGAACCCGCTTTCGTGCTGCACAGCTACCCGTTTCGCGAGACCAGCCTGATTGTTGAAGCATTCAGCCGGAATCACGGGCGGGTGCCGCTGGTGGCGCGCGGGGCACGGCGGCCGCGCTCGGCTTTGCGCGGGTTGCTGATGAGCTTTCAGCCGCTGGCTTTGAGCTGGTTCGGAAAACACGAGTTGCGCACCCTGCACGGCGCGGAATGGCAGGGAGGGCAGCCGCAGTTGCGAGGCACGGCGCTGCTGTGCGGATTTTATCTGAACGAGCTGTTGCTTAATTTGATGGCGCGCGACGATCCCCACGAAAGCCTGTTCGATTATTACCAGCTCACCCTGCAACGGCTGGCACAGGAGACTGATCACGCGTTCACCCTGCGCTGTTTCGAGAAGCACCTGTTGCAGGAGCTGGGTTATGCACTGACCCTGCATGCCGAAGCCGGCAGTGGCAAGCCGATCGAAGCCGACAGGATGTACCGTTATATACTCGAGCGCGGCGCGGTTGCCGCCACGGCCGACAGCGCGCAGGGCATGGCGGTGACGGGCAAGACGCTGCTGGACATGGAGGCCGACGATTATCGCGATGCCGACACCGCGCGCCAAAGCAAGTTATTGATGCGCATGTTGCTGGATCACCATCTGGCCGGAAAACCCCTGCACACGCGCGAACTGATGCGGGATTTGCAGAAGCTGTAATAACTGTTGTCCGCGTCATCTGCGGCAAAAAAGGAAGTAAAAATGATAAAGCTCGGACTCAATATCGACCATATCGCCACCCTGCGCCAGGCGCGCGGCGCGCGTTATCCCAATCTGCTGCGCGCCGCGCTGATCTGCGAGGAAGCCGGCGCGGACGCCATTACCATTCATCTGCGCGAAGACCGCCGCCATATCCAGGATGCCGACGTCGATGCGTTGCGCGGCATGTTGCAGACGCGGATGAATCTGGAATGCGCGGTCACCGAAGAGATGATCGCCAACGCCTTGCGCGTCAGACCGCAGGACATCTGTCTGGTGCCGGAAAAACGAGCGGAGCTGACCACCGAGGGCGGGCTGGATGTGGTGAAATATTTCGATGCGGTGAAAGCAGCCGCGCAGCGTTGCGGTGAAGCGGGGATTCGCGTTTCGCTGTTCATCGATCCGGACGAAAAGCAGATCGATGCCGCCGTAAAAGCCGGCGCGCCGGTGATTGAACTTCACACCGGAAAATACGCCGATGCCGATAGTGTGCCAGAGCGCAAGGCGGAACTGAAACGTCTCCAGGATGCCACCTGCTACGCCCACAGCCTCGGCTTGCAAGTCAACGCCGGACACGGTCTGAATTATCACAATGTCAAACCCGTCGCCGCCATCCCGCACATCGCCGAACTCAATATTGGCCATGCCATTATTGCCGAGGCTGTATTTATCGGGCTGGATCAGGCGGTAAAGAGAATGAAGACAATTCTGGACGAATCCGGAAAATTGCAGAAGCAAGCCGGCGCGCAAGGAGTTGCGCTGTGAATGACCGGCCCTGCGTTAAGGGCGGGCGGGGCATGAAAAGGCACACAAGGCAGCAATCTGCCCGGGCAGTGGACTCCTTATGATTCTCGGTATCGGCACCGACATTGTCAGCGTTGCGCGCATCGAAGCCGTGCTGGTGCGGCACGGCGCTACTTTCGCCGAGCGCCTGCTCACTCCGAACGAACTTGCCGAGTATGCCGGACAAACGCATCCCGCCCGTTTTTTGGCCAAGCGTTTTGCGGCCAAGGAAGCCTGCGCGAAAGCCACCGGACAAGGTCTGCGCCAGCCGGTGAGTCTGCGCAACATCGAAGTCGGTCACGACCCGCTCGGCAAACCGTGTTTCCGCTTCGCGCCAGCATTGGCAGAGTATCTGCAAACCCTCGGCGTCGTTCGTCATCACCTCTCCATCAGCGACGAGCACGAGCACGTCCTGGCATTCGTCGTCCTGGAAAAATAAGATCAATCGGGATCGCCGCCCTGCATCGGGGTAAAACGGGTGAAAGCGGCGATTAACCCGGTCGAGAGGCGGTCGCGAATCGGACACCTCGTTGAGTACCGGCTTGCGCAAGCCATGCCGTGGAGGATGGTGCGCGAAAGGCCGGTCCTGTTAAGCCGCCGCGCGTTCTGCCGACTGCACCGTATTGGCCACCAGCATGGTGATGGTCATCGGACCGACGCCACCCGGGACGGGGGTGATCCAGCCGGCCACTTCCTTCGCCGATTCAAAATCCACATCACCGCACAACTTGCCGTCGGCCATGCGATTGATACCCACGTCGATCACGGCGGCGCCGGGTTTGATCATGTCGCCGGTGATCATTTTCGGCTTGCCGGTGGCAACCACCAGGATGTCGGCATCGCGCGTGTGCTTGGCGAGGTCGCTTGTCTTTGAAGTGCAGATAGTGACGGTGGCGTTGTGCTGCAACAGCAGTAGCGCCATCGGTTTGCCGACGATGTTGCTGCGCCCAACCACCACCGCGTGCTTGGCTTCGATCTCGACACCGCTTTTCTGCAACAGGATCAGGGCGCCGTAAGGCGTGCACGGCGCAAAGCGCATGTTGCCGGTGGCCAAGGCACCGACATTGAGCGGATGGAAGCCGTCCACATCTTTCTCCGGGCTGATGGCATTCAGCACTTTGTCGCTGTTAATGTGTTTGGGCACGGGGAGCTGGACAAGCAAACCATGAATTTTTGGGTCCGCATTCAGTTCGGCGATCTTTGCCAGCAAGGCGGTCTCGCTGGTGTCGGCGGGCAGGGCGACATGGACGGAATGCAAACCCAGTTCGGCGCACGCTTTCACTTTGTTGGCGACATAGACCTTGGAAGCGGGGTCTTCACCGACAATGATGACTGCCAGCCCCGGCGTGATGCCGCGCGCCTTCAACGCGTCGGCGCGCAGCTTCCACTCGGCACGCACTTCCTGCGCGATTGCTTTGCCGTCAATGATGCGTGCGGTCATCGTGTGGCTCCAATCAGAACTCTGGTTTGACTTTGGCGTTCTGGTAATTTTCCACGCCGGCCATGATTTCCTTGCGTGCTGATTCGACGTCTTCCCAGCCGCCGATCTTGACCCACTTGTTGGGCTCAAG